>DAOQBX010000197.1:0-4261 GCA_035340155.1 Anaerolineales bacterium
CACGATGCGTAGTTCGGCGCAATGGTATCGGGGAAGCCACGGCCGTTGATCATCCAGTAGCGCGGGTGATAGTTACGGGAATTGAAGGACAGCCCGGATTCCATCCTCTGGCTGAGAATGGGATCAATCTCTGAAAGCAGGGCGATGTATTCCCGGTCTGGGTTGAAGGCGGTCTCTGCCCGATCGAACATCCAATTTGAGTGGCTTGCAGGCCGGACGACGATGGCACCAAACAAGCCCATCGGCACCTGAATGGCTGGGTCCGTTCCGCTTTGGTAGACGAAAGTGCCGGGCCGGTTCGCAACGAAACTGTAGGTCACAGCGCCATTGTTGGCCGCTGCGGTTTTGGCCAATGAACTCAAGGTCGTCCCGCTGAATACAGGGCCATCCGGCTGCCCATCGGCGAGGACATTATCCTGACCGGGGAAGATGAGTGAAATGGCTCGATTCAAGGTGTTATGCAGGACGATGGTGACTGTATCGCCTTGATTGACACATAAGACCGGGCCGGGATATTGGAAATCATCGGCTCCGCTGGAAAGGCCCCACATGTACACAACGTTTCCATCCGGTGTGCCGATATAACCCGAGTGGGAGGTGAGGGAAAAACTTGGTCCGGTGGTACAGACCATCCCATCGTTTTGAGGACCCTGGGCGGCTGCCTTTTGGGATTGCGAGGGTGTAGCCGCGAGAATGACCACCGCGATCATCAAGACGATGGCCAGTTTTGAAAGTTTCAAGGGGGAATGCTTGCGCATGAGGTTCTCCTTTTTGACCATGCCTGGCTAGGTGTTCGGGTCAGTCTGAGCTGACAGTGTTCCGGGGTATACGCGGACTTCGGTCATTTGCTGGCCGTCCCCAAAACTGCCCTGGGAGTGTGACCGGTTGAAGTTGCGGTTGTAAAGCAGGTACACATCTGCACCGCTGCCGCCGGAGTGGGGTGGGGCGGTGAAGATGGCATCATAGCTTTCCCCGGCGCCGATGGTGATCGTGTTCGTCATATAGCTCAGGTCGGTTGAGCCGTTACGAAGCAGGGTCGCATCTTTACCAACCACTCGCATCGGGATACCCTCGAGGGTCATCGAAGCCTGCATAAATCCAAGATTGGAGAAGCGCAATAGCACGCGATCACCTGCATTGCAAGTGACGAGTGAAGAGATCGGCTGGTATTGAAGTTCGGGATGGCTGGACGGCGGGATCAGATCGCCGTTGCTGTCATAACCCATGCCATTGGGTGCGATGGTGTCCGGATAGACACGGCCGTTCAGGAGTGAATAGTCCGGCTTGTAATCGCTCCATTCGGGCAGTTGGATGTGTGAATCCGCCCAGTGCGATTCGAACCAGACCTCGCTCAGGTGCATGGCGAACTCGCGGTCAAAACCGGTTGAGCCGTCACCATCGTTGTAAACAAATTTGTCACCCTGTGCAGGGCGGACATATACCAAGCCGTTCATACCCATATGCACATGTTCCACGTCCTCCACATGGCAATGGAACATGTATGTTCCCGGATCGTGCGGACGATAGACATAGGTGAATGCCCGGTTCATCGGTACGGAAACCGAGGAGGATGGCTCACCATCGAAGAAGGGGATGGCGTTCTTGAATCCATGAAAGTGGACTGTGTGCGCATCGGTCAGGTCCGGGCGCATTTGCAAACCAAGGTTACGAAGTTCAAGTTTGAACTCCTCTCCTTCGTTGAGCCAGAATAACGGGGCGGAATGCTGCGCTTTCATCTTCTGATTTAAGATCTGCGCATCGGTCTGACCAGTGACGTCACGGAAGCCAAAGATATAGGTGGTAAACATCGGGTCAGGGCTGAGATCATCCGGGTGGAAAGGTGGGTAGATCGGGCTTGGAGGTAAATGGATCCAGCCGTCCGTTGCGGCAAAGATCTTATTGGGAGGGGTCGCTTGTGCCAACGCGCTCATTTCAGGCAGAAGGAATTTTTTCAAGACACCTGCTCCGCCTGTGACGAGTAACCCGGCGCCGGCAACTTTGAGAAAATCACGCCGGCTTAAGCGACTCGATAACATGTTCTTTTTCATAATGGTTCTCCTCGTATTGCGAGTGTGCCGGGGTCAGGTCGCAGCCCAACCCCGGCCATGATTCGATTCAACCTATGGGAGGGTCGCTCCGCGGAAATTATCCACGCGCTGGCCGGTGGGGAGTTGGATGCCGATTCGGCCTCCGCCCGTGCCCTGCGTCCACGCGCCTGCACCGCTGGTGGGGATGGTGACGCTGCCGACGAAGACTCCGTTCTTGAAGATGCTGACGGTCCCATTGTTGAGTGCGGTGGCGCTGAGGGTGTCATTGGCTGCCAGGGTCACGTTGAAGGAAGCGCGGTTCGTCATCGTACCGCCGCTGTTGGTGGTCGTTGCGACTGTCACCAGGTTGGTGGTGTTCTGGTACGACACACGAATGAAATTAGCCGGTGTGTTGGACGAACCTCCAGTACCCTTCAGGATCAGGCTTGGCATAACCCCATTAGCCCTCGGAGCGTTGACAAAGGTAAAGGCTGCTCCCTGGCGGTTGCCAAAGCCCGTGTTTGGATTGTTCCAGATGGCGCTGCCCAGCAGAAGCGCTTGGGCCTGGTTGTTATTGACCCGGATCGAGGCATTACCAAAGATCACAAGCTGACTCCAATTCGAACCAAGCGTGCCAGAATTTGCGCGGTTGAAGTTGTCCAAAATCCCGAGCGTGGGCAGGGTCGAGGCTGCAAGGACGTTGTCTGTATCCGTTGCCGTGTTGTTCGCCGGATTGGAGTCAGTGGTGTTGGGCGGAACGGCCACAGTAGCTGTGTTGGTTAGAGTGCCAGAGGCGCTGGTAGCAACCGTGGCAATGGCAGTGAAGGTGGCCTGACCACCATTCAGCAGGCTGACGGTGGTGTTCAGGTTGTTCCCGCTGCCGCTCGTCGCTCCGCAACTTGAGCCGTTCGTGGCACTGCATGTCCAGGTGACATTGCTGTACGAAGCCGAGAACGTATCGTTCACCGTCGCGCCGCTGACAGATTGAGGTCCATTGTTGGTTACAACGATCGTGTAGGTCACTCTGCCGCCCGCGGAGATGCCGGTCACGCCATCGGTCTTAGTGATGGAGAGGTTGGCCGATGTGATGATCGTGTCGGTATCAGTGGCGGTATTGTTGCCGAGGTTCTGGTCCTGCACTCCAGCCGGGACTGCCACGCTGGCAGTGTTCACCAGGCTCCCGGATGCATTCGAAGCAACGCTGCCGCTCGTAGTGGTGAAAGTGACTGTGCTGCCCACTGGCATATTGACCGTGCGGTTGATGTTGCCGCTGCCGCTGGAGGAACCGCCGCAGGTCGCGCCGCCAGCGGTTGCACAAGTCCAGTTGATCGTCCCTGATAGCGGAGACGGAGTTGGGAAAACATCCGTAATAGTGGCTCCGGTGACAGCGTTGGGGCCGCTGTTCGTGGCCACAATGGTATAGCGGATCTGTGTGCCGGTAGTAACGGTCGTCAAATTATCGGTCTTGGTGATGGAAAGGTCTGCGCGAGTTGGAGTCTCATCCGCGCCGATCTCATATCCGCCATCCGAAGGACGGCCTTCGTTGTCGAAGTCCAAGGTCGGTGCATTGACACCAGATTTGGAAGCCGCGCCGATATTGATCGCCGGGGATGTGCCCTGGATGTGATAGTCGCCCAGCAGGTTCGGCGTTGCATCGGTCGTGACCATGAGGATGTCCACGAAGCGAGGGTTTCCCCTCCACGGCAGGACGCGCACAGTCGTGTCGTACGTGGAAACCACAGCAGGATCGACCAAATAGTTGGTGGGCGATGTAATGGTTCCCAGCGTGGTTTGTAAAATGGAATTGGTTGGAGAAAGATTGCCGCTTCCATCTGCCACGCCAAGGTCCCAGTAATTGACCGGGTTCGGATCGCCTGTCAGGCCTATGCCCGCCACAGTATTTCCTACAAAGGTTCCAGCACGGTTTTCCCAGAAGATGTTATTGAACAACACCGGGTTGCTGAAGACCGGAGATCCGCCGGGCAGAGTGGCCTGCAGCAGGTTGCTGTTGCGGGTGGAGGCCAACCCTGCAGGTGCGGGCGAACCGTTGCTGGTCATGGCAGTGGCGGTGGTGATGTTCTTCATCACCGTGTTATTGAAGAAGCGGACGATCGGTGCATCATCCAATGCCACACCGCCACCCTCGTGGGAAGAAATATTGTTGGCAATGATGTTGTTGTACACGTTGTATGTGAACACGCCTGCCATCAAGAAGCGGATGCCGCCGCCATCAT
>DAOQBX010000198.1:0-4255 GCA_035340155.1 Anaerolineales bacterium
GGTCATCAAAGCCGGCGTGCCGGTCGTGCCGGGAACGGAAGACGTGGGCAACATGACCAACGATGACCTGCTACGCATCGCCCCGACCATCGGCTTTCCGCTTCTCATCAAGGCGACAGCGGGTGGCGGCGGAAAAGGCATGAGAGAAGTCCGCAGCCTGGAGGAAATGCCGGCCCTGCTCGAGTCCGCGAGACGCGAGGCAGAATCAGCTTTCGGCGATGGCAATGTCTATCTGGAGAAACTGGTCGAAGGCGCGCGCCATATCGAGTTTCAGATCATGGCCGATGAACAAGGCAATGTCATCTATCTTGGCGAGCGCGAGTGTTCCATCCAGCGCCGCCACCAAAAACTGGTGGAAGAAGCGCCCTCCCCCTTCCTTGATGAAGAACTGCGCCAGAGGATGGGTAGTGTGGCCGTCAAGGCCGCCCAGGCCGTGGATTACGTCAATGCAGGCACCATCGAATTCCTCGTGGACAAGGATCGTAACTTCTTCTTCCTCGAAATGAACACACGTTTGCAGGTGGAACATCCCGTCACCGAGATGGTCACCGGTATCGACATCGTGGCCGAGCAACTCCGCATCGCCCGCGGACGCCAGTTAAGTTACACGCAGGATCAGGTCAAATTCAATGGGCACGCCATCGAATGCCGCGTGAACGCCGAAGACCCGTTCAACAATTTCATCCCATCCACCGGGCGTATCACCCACAGCATCCTGCCCACCGGCCCCGGCGTGCGTGTGGATACAGGCGTGTACCTCGGATTTGAGATCACACCGTATTACGACCCGATGATCGCCAAGTTGATCGTGTGGGGCGAGACCCGCGCACAGGCCATTTTGCGCATGCGCCGCGCGCTGGAAGAGTATCGCATCGTCGGCGTGCGGACGAACATCCCCTTCCACCAAACGTTGATGGATTCACACCGTTTCATGGGCGGCCAATTCGACACGCGCTTCGTGGAGGAACGCTTCTCAATGGAGGCCGCCTCCGAGATCGACGAAGCCCAGGCCGAACTGGCAGCCATCCTTGCCACACTGGTCGCTCATGACGAGACCGAACGCTCGGCCCAGATCGTCCGCCGTAACGAACGCGACACCAGCAACTGGAAATGGGTTGGCCGCTGGGAACGCATGCACCGATAACATTATGGATCTACAAATTTGGATTGAGGTTATGGCATGAGATACGTGACAACAGTGGACGGTAAGGAATATGAGATCGAGGTGGTGGACGAGCGCCACATCCGCATTGGTGACCGCTTGATCGCAGTGGATTTTAAATCCATCAGCGGACAGCCTGTCTTTTCCCTGATCCTCGATGGAAAATCCTACGAGTCTTTCGTCTATCACACCGATGAAGACTGGCAGGTGCTCCTGCGCGGGCGTCAGTTCCAGGTAAAGGTGGAGGATGAGCGCGAAAAACGCTTGAAGGCGGCTGCAGGCGGCGGCATCGCAGAGGGCGGAGAGTTCCATCTAAAAGCGCCGATGCCGGGATTGGTGGTTGCCGTTCCGGTCAGCGAGGGGCAGCAGGTCGAAAAAGGACAAGTGTTGGTGATCCTCGAATCGATGAAGATGCAGAACGAATTAAAATCCCCGCGTGACGGCGTGGTGGACCGCATCCGCGTCAAACCCGGAGAAAGCGTGGAGCAGAAGCAGACCCTGCTCAACATCCATTGATATGAACGGACACGAAACCGAGGTCAAATTCTTTGTACGCGATCTAAAAAAAGTGGAAATGCGCCTTCAGGAATTGAAGGCGCATTTAATTCAGCCGCGTGTCCACGAAGTCAACCTGCGCTTCGATAATGCTGATAGCAGCCTGCGCCAGAACCTGAAAGTGTTACGGCTGAGAAAAGACGCCGAAGCGAAGTTCACATTCAAGGGTCCCAGCGAAGAACGAGAAGGCGGGGTATTGAGTCGTCGCGAGATCGAATTCACGGTCGGCGACTTCGATGCGGCGCAACAGTTCCTCGAAGCGCTGGGTTTCATCCCGGTGGTCTTCTACGAAAAATTCCGTGCAACCTATGAACTGAACGATGTTCTCATCATGCTGGACGAACTGCCCTATGGCACCTTTGTGGAGATCGAAGGTGAAGATATCAAGACCCTGCACCAGGTGACGGACTTGTTGGAGTTGAACTGGGAGGCGATGGTCAAGGCAGGATACCATGCCCTGTTCGAACGCGCCGCCGCCAAACACAACCTTGAACTCTCACAATTGAGTTTCAAGGCCCTCGAAGGGGTCAAGATTCAGCCGGAGGAGTTAAGCATCGCCCCGGCGGATTGAGCCACCCCGCTGTTGACTTGGCAATCTTTGGGGCTATACTAAATACGGGAGTGTTCCATGAACTTCAAAGGCTTCGACAAACTTAAAGCCCATGTCTCGCAGTTGACCACTTCAAGCGGACGCATCAAGATCGTCGCTTCCTTCTTTGGGATATTGGGCCTGACCACCCTGTACTTCATTCTCACCGATAGGATTCCCACCTGGACCCTCGACAGCCAGATCGTGGTCATGTCTCTGGGTTTCCTGCTCTTCAGCCGCTACTTCACTCAACGAAAGAAATTCATGGAAAGATACAAAGCAGCCGCCTACCGCCACGCTTTTGGACGTTTCGCGCTGCCAGGGCTGGCCATCATCTTTGCCGCCTTCGCACACATCGGTTACATGAATGGTCCCAAATTTACCCAACCAACCCTTGAACTTATTTTTACCTGGCTCGGTTGGTTCAATCTCGTTGTAGGCGTCGCCCTATGGATTCGCGCCGTATCCGTTTTCGGCCTGGACAACCTCACCATGCTCTATGTCTACTTTCCTGAAGAAGGAACGGTTGTCAATTCAAGTATTTACAGCGTAATTCGACATCCTATTTACGGCGCAGCCTTGCGCGTCGGCGTCGGTCTGGCCCTGTTGAACATGGGAATCTATGCACTGACCTTCGCTGTGCTACTGCCCTTGGGATTATTTGGTTGGGTGCGTTTAGTGGAAGAAAAGGAACTAATCGAGCGCTTCGCCGGTTATGCCGAGTATCGCCAAAAGACCCCGGCTTTTTTCCCAACTCCCAATCGCATTCCAGGGTTCTTCCGCTTTCTATTCACAGGGAGATAAGCCATGACCATGCTTGAAAAACGTCCCAACAGTTTGATGAAATTTTTCTTCAAAATTCCACTGTTCATGCACAAGATCGGTTTTGGGGGTTGGGAGCGACTCATTGGTGCGGAATGGATGCTTATTACCACCACTGGTCGAAAATCCGGCAAACGCCGCGAAACCATGGTTGATGTAATGGACTACGACAAGCCCACCGACACCTATTACATTGAAGCTGCCTACGGTGCCCGAGCCGATTGGTACAAGAATATTCAAAGCACCCCGGTCTTTGAAGCGCAAGTTGGGCAGCGGAAGTTCAAGGCCCAAGCCAGCGAACTGGATGCCAAAGGTACCGGTGAGATGCTTGTCCAGTTCTATCGCCGCAAGCCTGCCTACACCCGCTCGGTCATGGCGATGGTCGGAATGAAGTTCAAGAACGAGGAAGAACTGCGCGAGATCGGCAACAAGTTAACCCTGCTGGCGGTCAGGCCATTATCTCCCGATCATTCTTCCAGGTAACTGCTTCAACGACCCCATTCAATCCCAATAAAATCCTCAATGCAGATTGAAGCGAAGCGGTGTTGCCCGAGGTGAGGAATCGCAGGTCTCCACCTTTTGGATTAATCAAATCCCCCGCTTCCAGCAGACGTTTGGCCTGTCTCGCCACCGAGGGAGCGGGGTCGATCACCCGAACCTCTTCCCCCACGATATCTTCGATCAACGGGATCACAAAAGGATAATGGGTGCAGCCCAACACAACCGTATCGATATTTTTTGCCAGCATCGGACGAAGTGCATCCTCTAAAATCATTCTGGTCCTGTCGCCATTTAAGTCCCCTATTTCGATCTGCTGAACCAGACCCATGCAGGTATTTTGAAACAATTCCACGCCATTTGCAAAGCGTTCAACCACTGAAGCGTACAAATCTCCTTGAAAGGTGGCCGGGGTAGCCAGTACCCCTACTTTTCCCGTTTGTGTTTTCTCCGCCGCCGGTTTAACCGCCGGCTCCATACCTACGAACTGCACGCCCGAAAAGATCTCGCGCAAATACTTCAATGCCGCTGCGGATGCGGTATTACATGCCACTACGATGATCTTTGCATGTTGATCCAGTAAAAATCGCGTAATGCCCTCAGAGAAATCCTGTATCTGCTTCATCGGG
>DAOQBX010000199.1:0-4238 GCA_035340155.1 Anaerolineales bacterium
CGTAGTGGGTTCGCCGATCGTCGGCTCCTCGCTGGCCCCATTGCTCAAGCTGGCAGGAATGCGCCCTATCGCCTTTCTGCTTTTCAACATGATGGGACCTTTCCGGGCCTTTATGAAATACTATTACTCGCGCCTGATCTGTAGCGATCCGCGCTTCCCGGATATGATGGACCGCGATCTTTCCCGTACGACAGTGGAATCCTTCCTTCTGTCCATTGCCTCCCTCCGCCGCACCGACCTGACTCCCTTGCTCTCACAGGTCCGCGTGCCTGCCATGGGCATGTATGGCGACAAGGATCTCATCGTCCACCCACTGCAATGGCAACCCATGCAAAAGGGTATTCCTCACGCGGTGATTGAGCGCTTCCCGAAGTCTGGTCATTTCCCGATGTTGGAAGACCCGACCCACTTCAGCCAGGTCCTGAAAAACTTCCTTGATGAAACGTACCCAAACCCATGAGCGGCGATAATTTTTTTTATCCTCAAAAAATGGGCAGGATCATTTTCCTCGGTTTAGAGGAAGTGATCGGCAAGAGCGGGGTCAACACCGTTCTCCGATTTTCGAATCTTGAGGAATACATCGATAATTATCCGCGCGGGATCACGGAGCGTTCATTTCCCTTTGAGAGAGTAAGTTTGCTGCAAAGCGCTCTGGAACAGGTCTATGGTCCGCGTGGCGGGCGTGGATTAGCATTGCGGGCGGGCCGCTCCTGTTTCAAGTATGGGCTCAAAGAATACGGTTCCATGATGGGCATCACAGAAATGGCCTTTCGCCTGCTGCCGCTTCCCACCAAGCTGCATACCGGCGCTCAGGTTTTTGCCGACCTTTTCAACAAACATACCGACCAGCATGTGCGCCTCGAAGAGACAGAAACCCAGATTCTCTGGCATATTGAGCGTTGCCCCCTTTGCTGGGAACGAACGGAAAATGAGCCGGTTTGCCACCTTGCAGTGGGAGTATTACAAGAGGCTTTGTATTGGTTAAGTGGTGGCAAAGTGTTCAATGTGGAGGAAACCGCCTGCGTGGCTTGCGGCGACCCAGCCTGTACCATTGTCATCGACAAAACACCCCTGGCCTGATTTCTTCGGTTTTCCCCCTTACACCGCCTCAAAAGGCGGT
Organism: Anaerolineales bacterium; assembly: GCA_035340155.1. Classification (GTDB taxonomy): domain Bacteria; phylum Chloroflexota; class Anaerolineae; order Anaerolineales; family Villigracilaceae; genus Villigracilis. The sequence continues at coordinate 1,121 of DAOQBX010000199.1, forward strand.
TTTTCATCCAGTTTCAGAGTTTTGCTGACAAATTTGTTTTGCTTTATGTTTTATCCAATGCTTTGATTTATAATTCCATGTATGCTTAAAGTTATCCTCCATGCGTCGGCCCCGGTCATGCCGTTTTGTGAACCTGCGCGTGACCTGCGGATCCAAAACCAGCCGCTTTGGCTGCACCAGAGGAACTTGCTTGCCCCTTATGTGACCCGGGAGTTGGAACTCAAGCAAGGGGAGCCTTTAAGGCCGGTGCGGGAACCCACCCTCGTTTACCGCGATAATCTCTTTTTTGACAAACCATATATTGAAGCGTTTATGAAGGAAGCCTTGAAGCGCAAACGCGCTGTCCGGGCCGCCTTTCATATTGACGACCTCGCTTTTCGTGAACATGCCCTTCCTTTATCTACTTCCTACACCCCGGCAGGTAGCCTATACCTTGCCGATTTGTGGTACTACCCTAATGGTCCTGAGGCTGGAGCCGAGCCATTGGTGATCGACATGCAGGCTCGCGAGATCGGTTATTATCACGTTCCAACTTACATGGCGGACCAGAGCGGTGACCTTGTCTTTCAGGTGCCGTTGCGTTCGCTGCTGGCCATCGATTCCTGGGCGCATATCTTCATTGCAGACATGGTCTTTGGCCAATTTGCGCGCGGTGCCCGGTTTGAGAAGCGGGCCAACGAAGAACTAAGATTTAAGCTCAAGATTCTTGGCAAGGCGATCTATGAAGGCCGCCAGGTGCTGGAATGTTCTGAAGCGGTGCTTGTAGGCAAAGATTGCGTTATCGACCCGAGTGCAATCATTAAAGGACCGACGATTATTGGCGACAATGTCACGATCAACGCAGGCGCTGTCATTGACAACAGCATCATTGGGAATAATGTCAACATATCCCAAGGGGCACAGGTGATGCTTTCTGTGGTGGGGGACGGAGCCTTCCTGCCTTTTCGCGCCGCCCTGTTCATGACGACCATGATGGAAAACAGCATGTTGGCGCAAAATACCTGCCTTCAGATGTGTGTGATTGGCAGGAATACCTTCATCGGCGCCGGTTCCACTTTCACAGATTACAACCTTATCCCGATCCCCATGCGGGCCAAAGATGGGAACGGAAATTTGAGTTTGGCGAACCGTCCAGTGCTGGGTGGCTGCGTTGGCCACAATTGCCGCATTGGCGCCGGAATGGTCGTGTACCCGGCGCGTACCATTGAATCGGATGTGGTGCTGGCCGCCACGGCCGATCGCAGGGTGATCGACCGCGATGTCACCTTTGACCAGAGCGACCACCACAAATGGAAACTGGCCCACCTGCACCAAACCCCATATCATCGAAAAGAGAAAGACGAGGTCGAGTCCTGGTAACAATGGATACGTTTGCGTTCATTATCCACCCCATCGATCCCAAACGCGACGTGAGCAGGAAATTCCCGGTTTTGGGAAAATCTTTGACGGAAAAGCAGATCGATTTCTTCTCCACCTTTTTCCCGCCCGTTTATATTTCGGAGATCGAAGGTATTACTTCGCAGGCCACCGGCAAGACCATCAAAGGTTGGTTCATCGCCTGCCCCTACACCCCGCGCCGGATGATGCAACTTTCCGAACGCACCGTCTACCGCAAGATCGTGCAGACCGGGCGTATGGCGGAACGGCTGGGCGCGCAGATCCTTGGCCTGGGTGCGTTCACTTCGGTGGTCGGGGATGCCGGTGTGACCATCGCAAAAAAACTGGATATCCCTGTCACCACAGGCGATTCGTACACGGTGATGATGGCGGTTCAGGCCATCCGCGAAGCCGCCAAGGCGATGGATATCAAAATGTCGGATGCGACGGTGGCTGTAGTGGGCGCCACCGGTTCGATCGGGCGCGTCTGTGCCGAGCTGATAGCGGGTGAGGCCGCCCGGACTCTGCTCATCGCCCGGGATGAGAAAAAACTCGAAGTTCTGCGTGACCGGCTCAAGGTCCGCGCAAGAAGCGAACTATGTATCAGCACGAAAATGGATGTACTAAAGGAAGCCCAGTTGATTCTGACCGTCACCAGCGCCATTCATGATGTCATTCACCCGGAACATTTACAGCCAGGGAGTGTGGTCTGTGATGTGGCGCGCCCCCGTGATGTTTCTGCAATGGTGGCCGCAGTCAGAGATGATATATTAGTGATCGACGGCGGAATGGTGGATGTGCCAGGCCCCGTGAATTTCCATTTTAATTTTGGCTTTCCAGCGGGCAAAGCCTACGCCTGTATGGCGGAAACCATTGCCCTCGCGCTGGAGGGACGTTTCGAAGATTACACTGTTGGAAGGGACATCACCCTCGAACGGGTTCAGGAGATCACAATGATCGCAGAACGGCACGGGTTTCGGATGAGCGGCTTTCGCTCGTTTGAACGTGAAGTGACCGAGGAGCAGATCGAGACCGTTCGCAGGAATGCCCGCAAAGGAACAACGCGCTTAGGAGGCTTTCATGAGTAACGCTCGCCTTTTGGTAGTGGAGGACGATCTTGATATCGCCAACATGCTAAAGATATATTTCACGGGGCTGCACTTTGATGTGGATGTGGCGAACCGCGGACGGGATGCTCTGGAAAAGACCAAGCATGCTCTGCCGCACTTGATCGTGTTGGATATCATGCTGCCAGATATCGACGGGTATGAGGTCTGCCGCACTCTGCGCACCAGCACCCGCACCAGCCATATCCCTGTGATCTTCCTGACCCAAAAAGATGAACGCAGTGACAAGCTGCAGGGCCTTGAGCTGGGTGCCGATGATTACATCACCAAACCTTTTGATATTGAAGAATTGAAACTGCGCGTACAGGGCGCCATCCGCCGCTCGGAGCGGGAAAGCCTCACGGATCCGCGCTCGGGCCTGCCGGCTGGACGCTTGATCGAAGAGCAACTGCGACGCATTATCCGTGAGAAGGGCTGGGCTCTGCTGGATGTGCGCGTCAACAACTTTGAGCCTTTCAAGGATGTGTACGGCTTCGTAGCGGGCGACGATGTGTTGCGCTTTGCGGCGATGTTGATCGGTGAGGTGGTAGATGAACTTGGGACTCCGAGCGATTTCATCGGCCATGCTGGAGGCGATAACTTCATCATCATCTCTACCGGCGAGGCGGCACCGC
>DAOQBX010000200.1:0-4224 GCA_035340155.1 Anaerolineales bacterium
ACTCCCGCCAGCGTTGGACCGCTGATGGCCGCGATCTGCCAGATGCTGATGTTCCAGGTGGTGGCGCTGGGAAAGAGTTCCGGTGGCACGGTTTCCGGGATGAGCGTGGATGAGGCGGGGTCGTTGAACGCGCGGCTGATGCCAAAACCGAGCAGGCACAAATAAATCAGCCAGATCGGCCCTTCAAAAAAGGAGAGCAACGCCAGCCCAAAGGAGCAGAATGCAAAGGCGGCCTGGGTCCAGGCCACAATGCGCCGGCGGTTGTACTGGTCGGCCACGTGTCCGCCGGGCAGCGAGAGCAAAATCACCGGCACGACTTGAACCAGCCCCACCATGCCGAGGGCGAAGGCGCTGTGCGTGCGCAGCCAGAGTTCCCAGCCGATGGCGAAGGAGAGCATTTCATTTCCAAAGGATGTGATGAAACGCCCGATCAATAAAAAACGGAAGTCGCGCACGCGCAAAGCGGCATAAGGATCGTGCCGGGTGGTTGGGGTTGCAGATTCGGTCATAGGGATAAGCCGTGATTATACCCAGCGCCGTTGAAAATTGCGTTTTATAATATCTCCATCTTCCCCATGAGGTATTCATGAGAAAATTCGTCATCATTTGGATCGGTCAACTCATCTCCACCATCGGCTCCGGGCTGACCGGTTTTGCGCTCTCCATTTGGATCTACCAAAAGACCGGTCAAGCCGCGCCTTTTGTTTACACGGCGCTGGCAAGTTCCATCCCGGTGGTGATCTTCAGTCTGTTTGCCGGGGCCCTGGTGGACCGCCTCAACCGCCGTTGGGTGATGATCCTGACCGATGTGGGCGCGGCACTCTCCACATTGGTCCTCTTTCTATTGTATACAAGCGGAAACCTGGAAGTCTGGCATATCTATGTCTCATCCTTTTTCGCTTCGTTATTCGGCACGTTTCAGATTCCCGCTTTTACTGCCTCCATCACCATGCTTGTGCCGAAGGAACAGTTGACCCGCGCGAACGGAATGGTGCAGTCCGGTTCATCGTTGGACGGGCTGCTTTCGCCGGTGCTGGCCGGATTGCTGGTGGGAGTGGTCGGCGTGAGCGGCATGATGATGATCGACTTCGTGACCTTCTTTGCAGCGGTGGGAACTTTATTGTTGGTGGATATTCCGCAGCCGCAAATATCCGAAGAACAAAAAGCGCAGAAGATCATTCAAGACATTCAACAGGGATGGCGCTTCCTCTCGGCGCGGCCGGGGCTGGTGGCGCTGGCCGGGTATATCGGCATTGTCAACGTGTTTGCCACTTCTGTCATGGCCCTGACGACACCTCTCATCCTTTCCTTCGCGAATGAAAAGATCCTCGGGGTTTCACAGATGATCTCCAGCCTTGGACTTCTGCTTGGGGGGGTATTGATCAGTTCCTGGGGCGGAACGAAGCGCAAAATGACGGGCATCTACGCCGGGGTTTTTCTGGGCGGCATCGGCCTAATGTTCGCCGGTTTGCGTTCCATTTTCTGGTGGATCTCGCTCGGCATGTTCCTCTTCCTGTTCCCGATCCCCACCACTAATTCGCAACTGCGCTCCATCATTCAAGTCAAGTCACCGCCCGATTTACAAGGGCGCGTGTTTTCGGTCGTCTTTATGATCGCTCGCCTTGGACCGCCGCTTGGATTTTTGATCTCCGCTCCGCTGGCGGATCGTATCTTCGAGCCTAGTATGCTGCCCGGCGGTCTTTTCGCTTCATTCTTTGGACCTGTATTTGGTACCGGGCCCGGGCGTGGGATCGGGCTGATGATGAGTCTTGCCGGGCTGGGAATCTGGTTGACCACGGCAGTGATGTATGCCTACCCGCGCTTGCGGTTGGTGGAAGATGAACTTTCCGATGCAGTAGCGGGGACCTGATATCCCCTGTCTTTCCGGGTACAATAGGGCCAATCGTCGCATGAATATCACTGCCAACCATAAAGACCTGTTCAAAATTCCAGCGCCAGCCGACAAGCTGGCACTCTTTCGGTCTCTTTACGAAGCCAGCCAGGTGGATAAAGACCTGGCCCTGGCCTTGCTCAAAGTGATTCACCAGGAACTGGGCCTGGAACAGACCCGTGACCGCTCCGTGTACAAGCATTATGCCGAAGTCATCCAATCTCTGAATTATCAAAAGACGGAGATGCTGCAATCTATCGTAGAGGCCTGGGCAGCAGGCCGGATCACCAAAAAGAGCGACGAGCCGGAATGGCTTGCAGATGGTTTGATCAAGTAGGCCAGATCTGGATGTAGGGGATAAAATTTTTTAAGTTTGGCGATCTTCGTTTCAGATTATGTTCCAATAAAATTCCATACAGAGGATTTCCCCCATGTCACTTACCATTGGCACAGCTGCGGCTCAACGCGGCGAGATCACCTACGGTGAATATTTTCTGGTTCAACATCCAGTAGGCGGCGCAGACGTTTTGCCCGTCATCATCGCGCAGGGGCAGGAAGATGGCCCTGTGTTTTGGATCACTGCGGGGATCCATGGTATTGAACATGCGGGGATCCAGGTTATTCATAAACTCATCACGCCTGAGCTGGTGAAGCAGCTGCGCGGGACGATCATTGCTATTCCCGCCTTGAACCCGGCTGGCTTGCGGACGTTAAACCGCCAGGCTTACTACCATGCCGGTGACCCGAACCGCCTCTTTCCCGATGGGCGCGTGCCAGATACCACTGACCCGGATAAAGCCCCGCCTTCTGCGTTGGAAGAAGCCTATGGGCGCGTCTATGAGGAGATTAAACGGACCGCTTCCTTTTATTTTGACCTGCACTGCATGAGCCAGGATGCATTGTCGTTCATCTTTCGCGACCGCATCCTTTACCGAAAAGGGGATAAAGCCGCCCGCCAACGCGCCGAAGAGGTCAGCCTTAAAATGGATGAAATGGCGCAGGCGTATGGGCATACAGTCACGGCCGACTTCGCGGTTGGGAAATACATCGACCAGAAATTACATCGCGCCACAACGGCGGCGGTTTCCATGCTGGCTGGTATCCCGGCATTGACGGCGGAGTTAAGCAGCCCATACACGCCTGCTCCCGAAGTGGTCCATGCGAGTGTGACCGGTCTACGAAATGTGATGCGTTGGGGTGGAATGCTGAGTGGTGAAATGGAGCCGATCACGGGAATCAAGGTGGTTGACCCTGGTTTTCCAACTCATAGGCGCAGTGTGGCGCGGGTTACACAATCCTGTATTGTGCATCATCTCAAAGAACCGGGCGACCTGGTAAAAGTTGGCGACCCGCTGGTGGAGATGCGCGACGCATGGGGCCGATCTCTGGGTGTATTGAACTCTGAATATGACGGGTTCGTCATTTCACGCCCCACAGGGATTTTATATTACCCCGGCGACGCCGCCATGCTCCTGGCCATCCGCGATGAAGAACCGCGGGTGGGGGAGTATCCCGCATCGTATTTCGATTAGGCGGTGGTCAAATCTCCCTGCAATTTGAATTGAACTACGATCTCCATCAGAGATTCGGCCATTTTTGCAAGATCGTGTGCAGAGGCATTGACCTCCGCCACTTTCGCGCTCATTTCTTCCGCTGAAGCGGAGACCTCTTCCACTGCGGCTGAGTTCTCTTCACTGACACTGGCGATGTTCTCAATCGCGATGTTCATTTCACTTGACCCGGCATCCATTTCAGCGGTGGCTGAATTATTCTGCTCCACGACCGATGAAACTGAATGAGTGGCTGAAACCAATTCGCCTGATAAACTGCTCATGTGTCTGGCGGAAGAAGCGATCTCCTTGACCTGGCGATTAACTTCTTCAGCGGTGCTCAAAATCTCTGAGAGCGCATTCCCGGCAAGGTTGGCTTGCGACACGCCGGTTTCCACCTCCGCTGATCCGGCCTGCATGGCGGTTACGGCATCGGCCACAGTGGTTTGAATGTCTTTGACCAAGCCTCCAATTTCCCGGGTGGCCCCACTTGCGCGTTCGGCTAGCTTTCGCACTTCATCTGCAACCACTGCAAAACCCTTGCCTTGCTCCCCGGCTCTGGCCGCTTCGATGGCGGCATTCAGGGCCAGCAGATTGGTTTGGGAAGCGATATCCTCGATCATCTCCACGATCGTACCGATTTGCTCGGACCTTTCGCCCATCTCTTGAACTTTCTTTGCTGAAGCATGGACCTTGGTCTGGATGTTCTGCATGCTGGTCAGGGTTGCCGAGACCGTTAATGCCCCTTCCCGGGCTACTTTTGCCGCTAGCGCAGAACCTTTT
>DAOQBX010000201.1:0-4221 GCA_035340155.1 Anaerolineales bacterium
AATTCGTTGGGAACCCGCTCGTGAAATGATGACCTTGCGCGAAGCCATGGAGCGCCTCTTTGACGATGCGTTCACCCGCCCGCCCAGTCCGTCGGGTAATGCCTGGTCAGTCCCTGCTGTGGATATGTACCAGACCGATAATGAAGTGATCGTTAAGGCCGCGCTCCCGGGCATCAAAGCCGACGAAGTCCAGATCAATGTTACCGGCGAGGTACTCACCATTAAGGGCGAGACCAGGCAGGAGAACGATAACAAGGAAAAGGCATACCATATCCGCGAACAGCGTTGGGGCGCCTTTGAACGTTCGCTCGCGCTGCCCATTGATGTGGTCGCGGATAAGGCCAAAGCCGAGTTCGAGAATGGCGTCCTGACCATTACGCTGCCCAAGGCCGAAGAGGTCAAGCCAAAAACCATCAACGTCAAGACAAAGTAATCACATATATCAGCACACAAAAACAGGAGTCGACCTCGACTCCTGTTTTTGTTATCATAGGGGATGGGAGACCTTTACCTCATGCCTCAATCTTTTTCTTCTCTTCGTATCAACCCGGACCGGATGAAGGATGCCTTCGACCAGTTGGCTGCCATCGGCTCGACAGAAGACGGCGGCGTGAACCGCACCACGTTCAGCGAAGCGCACCTTGCCGCGCGGGAGTGGTTTCGGGAGCACATCCGCCAAAGCGGATTGGAACTTCGTGTAGACGGCGCCGGCAACCACTCTGCCTTTCTGCCTTGCGATGACCCCATTGCTCCGACTCTTATTCTCGGCTCACACCTGGATTCGGTTCCCAAGGGCGGTCGTTTTGATGGGGCATTAGGCGTGATGGCGGCGCTCGAGGCGTTGAAAACAATTCGAGAAAACGGGATCAGACTCAAGGTCCAGTTGGAAGCGATGGACTTTACAGATGAAGAAGGCACGCATTTAAGTCTGTTTGGCAGCAGTGCCTTCTCCGGGCATTTGCATCCCGAAGCGTTGCAGAATCCATATAGTGGACGTGAGAATTTCAAAGCAGGCCTGGCGTATGCCGGGCTGACGGAGGAGAGTCTGTTCACGGCCAGGCGGCCAAAGGGATCGCTGGCAGGGTACATTGAATTGCACATTGAACAGGGTAAGCGTTTGGAAAAGCGCGGCTTGAACATTGGCATCGTTTCGGCCATTGTGGGGTATGGCTCGTATCGCATGGCGTACATTGGGCGTGCCGATCATGCTGGGTCGTCGGCGATGGAAGACCGGCTGGATGCCGGGCAGGGTGTGGCGGCCTTCATTTTGGAGGTGCGTCAGACCGTGATGCGGGATTTCCCAAACTGTGTGGCGAATGTCGGCAAGATCGAGTTTTCACCCGGGGCTTCGAACATTGTCCCAGCCCGGGCCGATTTTTTACTCGAGTTCCGCTCGCCTGATGAAAAGCAGTTGGGAGAATTGGACCAGGCTTTGATAAAGCTGGCGAAGGAAAAAGCCGAACAGTTTGGTTTGCAGGTGAGCGCTGAGGCTCTTGGCCGGCATACTCCCAACCCGATGAGCGCTGAAATCCAGATGGCGTTCCAATCGGCTTGCGATGGTTTGGAGTTATCGAGTGCGGTCATCCCCTCGGGGGCGATCCATGATGCGCAATCTCTGGTGGATGTGTGCCCGGTGGGGATGATCTTTGTTCCTTCGTTGAATGGGACCAGCCACTCGCCGTTTGAGTTCACTGAATGGCGGGATTGTGTGAACGGCGCGAATGTTTTATTGCAGGCGGCATTAATTCTGGGAAGCGGGTAAAATTGGCAGACTATTAACCATGAAAAACTTCGACCCCAAATATAACGCCATCCCCAAGACCGAGATCCATTGCCACCTTGAAGGGGCGATCCGTACGCAGACCATTATCGACGTGGCCCGCGAACAGGGCGTATCCCTGCCTTCTTATGAAGTGGGGGAGTTGGACAAGCACGTCAAGGTGTTGGAGCAGATGCAAAGCCTGAAGACTGTACTGGATGCTTTTGATATCTTCCAGCGCACCATCACTTCACCGGCAGTTTTCGAGCGCATCTCCTGGGAACTTTTTGAGGATTGTGCAGCGCAGAATATTAAACTTTTTGAAGTTCGCTTCTCGCCAGACTGGGCATTTCACGGCTACAACCTCGACTGGGATGCCTGTCTTGAAGGTCTGGTGCGTGCGCAGGAACGGGCTGAAAAAGAGTTCGACATGGCCATCGGCATCATTGCCATCACCTCGCGTGGCATGGGCGCAGATTCATGCATCCGCACTGTGGATTGGGCCATCCGGCATAAGAAGCATATTCAGGCTGTAGACCTTGCCGATGCTGAAAAGATGTTCCCGGTGAAGGATTTTGTGAAGCCGATCCTTAAGGCTAAAGATGCGGGTCTGAAGGTTACCATCCACTCCGGAGAAGATACACCTGCTTATTTTGTAATGGACACTATCCAGAATTTCCAACCAGACCGCATCGGTCATGGTATTCACAGCATCGAGGATATGAGAGTCGTCGAGGCTTTGATCGAAAAGGGCATCACGCTTGAGGTGAATCCCTGGTCTAATTACCTGACCAACTCCATCCCGACAATCGAAGCGCATCCGCTGAAGAAATTGTACGATCTCGGTGTTCGTGTCACCATTAATTCTGACGATCCTGAGGTTCTTGAGACCAACGTCAACAACGAATACCGCATCGCCCATGAGGTTCTCGGCATGAGCATGGCGGATATCCATGCTTGTAACCGGATGGCCTTCGAATCCTCGTTCATTGACCCGGCCAAGACCCGCCCGATCTGGGATAAGTATTTTGTTAATTTTGCCCCCGATTCAAATTGACCGAATCAGAACCCTTAGGGTAAAATAATGCGCCAGTCTACCCGGTACATACCTGTCCCATTGGGGATTGTGTAATCATCTTTTGAAGAAATAAAGGAAGAACGTAGAATGACCAAGCGAACTTATCAACCCAAGATCCGCCGCCGCGTGCGTGTGCATGGTTTTCGCTCGCGCATGGCAACCGCCGGCGGACGCGAAGTCCTCAAACGCCGCCGTCTTAAGGGCCGCCATAAACTGACTGTTACAGCCAACGAGCACGTCAAGCGGACTCGTTGGTAGTCTCTCGCGTTTTAACGCGGAGAACTTCATGAGGCGCGGGTGCAGAGACGTTTTCGACTGTCCCGGTCTGAAGACTTCAAGCGGGTGCGGCGAACAGGCAAGTCCTATGCCCATCCGCTTGTTGTGTTAGTAGTACAACAAGCAAGCGATTCGAAAAAACAGATTCGAGTGGGAGTAGCGGCAGGCAAAACGACAGGGACGGCAGTCCATCGTAACCGGGCTAAACGACTCCTTCGCGAAGCGATGCGCCCTTTGCTTACTTCCATCGCTTCCGGTTGGGACCTGATCTTGATCGCCAGGCCCGCGCTTGTTTCTGCCACTCTGACCGATGCCCGCTCTGCGTTAACCAACGTATTGACTCGTGCCAGACTTCTCACCCCTGTGGGCGAGTCCCCTGAATGAATCCGGAACCTGAACATCAATTTCACCTGCACGACTATTCCCATGAGCCGCGTCTGAGCGACATGCCGCGGACGGTGAATAACTGGCCACGCATTGCTGTGCTGGCCTTGATTCGTTTATATCAAATGGCGATCTCCCCCGGGCTGCCTGCAAACACTTGCCGCTTTTACCCTTCCTGTTCCCATTACGGATATCAAGCCGTATATAAATATGGTGCGCTTAAAGGTTCGTTGATGGCGACCTGGCGGGTGTTGCGCTGCAATCCCTTCAATCCCGGCGGGTATGACCCCGTCCCCTAACTTGCGATTATTCACGACAAAGGCGCGAGCCTTTGTTATTGTGTCAGGAGTAAATCTACCTTGAAAATGAAAAGAACAACCCTGGTGATGTTATTTTTGCTGGGCGTCCTGCTTCTCAGCGCATGCTCGGGAAACAGCCGCACCATCGTCAACACCTGGCCGGGCCTGGCCGCAGATGATGCGCGTGCCTATCTTTCCGCTGGCTCACATGTTTACGCTGTGGATGTGAAGAACGGCAGTGAAGTCTGGCGTTATCCTGCTGAAGCGGATAATGCCATGCAGTTCTACGCCGTCCCCGTGCTGACCGCAGACGGTCAATTGCTGGTCGGCAGCGAAGGCACTGGTCACGCCTTTTTCAGCCTCAACCCCGAGACCGGCAAGGAAAATTGGACCGAACCTTTCACAGGCGCCAAAGGGAAATGGGT
>DAOQBX010000202.1:0-4185 GCA_035340155.1 Anaerolineales bacterium
GGACATCATCTTCACGCATATCTGCCAGCAGTTCGATCAATGCGGTCTCCAAATCTTTGGTGTAATCGACGGCAAAATCGCGGTTCTCGTAATGGATGATGCCATACGGCGGACGTTTGCCGTGGGTCTTCTCCACTAACAGACAGTAGGAAGCGAGTTGAAAGATGTGCGAGTCATAGGGCGCTTCCGGTGCGCGGCCAGACTTTACTTCCACGGGGATGATCTGCCCATTTTTTTCGATGAGGTAATCAGGCTTACCGGTCAACCCAAGAGCAGGGTAGAACAAAGGCTTCTCCACCTTGCCCCAGCCGTGTGTATCGGTATAAATGATACGCCCGCCGGGCAACCCGGCTGCTTTTTGCTGGCGGTCGGATCGCCAGAAAAAAACCAGCGCCAACAGGAAGAGGAGAAGGACAAGGTAGGTCATAGCCATTGCATGGCGAGATACGCCACCAGCAGCAGGATGGCTGCGAGGAACAGGACCAGCCCCAAAGTCCGCGTGAGGGAAGCGGCCAGCACCTGACGCCCATGCCGTCTGTGGAGTTCGGTCCCGGCCGACATCTCCGCCTGGTTGGCAGAGGGGACTCCCGTCTTGCGGTACCACCAGGCGCGGTGGCAGTAGAGGTAACTTCCTATTTCAGAGGAGCGGATCGGGCGCATGGGCAGAGTATAGCACAAATTTTCTAATCAACAAATGAGACGAAATGAAAATGAATCGTGATACACTTCGGGGCGAATTTTTCCGTGGAGGAATGGAATGACCAATCGTGAAACGTATTCGATCGAGATCGCCGGGGTAAAACGCGACCTGCGACTCTTTGAGATCAAACCCGGGTTGAGGATCGCCATCCTCAACATTCTTGGAGACACTGAACTGGTGCAGGCTTGCGCGCGCGGGCTGGCGGAACAGGTCCAGGGTGTCGAATATGACATCATCATGACGGCGGAAGCAAAGTCCATCCCTATTGCGCATGCACTTTCAGTGGAGACCCGCAAGCCATACATCGTGTTGCGCAAAACCTACAAACCATACATGGGAGACGCCATCAAAGCGGAGACCCTCTCCATCACCACCGGCCAGCCGCAGGTCTTGATCCTTGATGAAAAGGATCGCGGCTTGATCCAGGGCAAACGGGTCCTGGTGGTGGATGATGTCATCAGCACCGGTTCCACACTTCAGGGGATGCGCATTATCCTCGACAAAGCCCAAGCGATCGTGGCGGGAGAGGCGGCCATCCTGACCGAGGGAGACCGCGCACAGTGGATGCACATCCACTCGCTGGGACATCTGCCTTTGTTCACGGAATAATAAAGTAAGGGCGAAGCAATGCTTCGCCCTTACTTAAACAATTCCATTTTCTTTTTTCGCGGGAGGGCCTTGATGGCCCTCTCACGTTTTAAGGCCGCAATCTTGTCTGGCTGCTCTTCCAAATACACCAACTTTACAGGCCGGCGGGTTTTGGTGTAGCGTGCGCCAACGCCCTTATTATGCTGGGCCACGCGCCGTTCGGGGTTATTCGTCCAGCCCGTGTAATAGGTCCCGTCGGAACATTCAAGGATGTAGCAATAACAGGCCATTACTCGCCGTTGTTCGAGCGTTTTCCCATCTTTCCAAGTTTTGATCCCAACAGGCTTTCAAGAAGAGAAACCTTTTCCACATTGCCACCAGAAACTTGCAGCCAATCCGCTTTGCTGCGCTCCAGCAACCAATTATCACGCCCACGTTGCGCAGACTCAAGACGCGTTTTGAATGCATCTTCATTTTCTTCGAGGTCATCGCGCAGATCCACCAAGGATATGATGATCTGATTCAACAGGCGGACCACGTTCTCTTTGTTATGCCTGGCAAGCATGGTGACTGCGCTGGCATTCTCAGACGCTGAAAACGCAGCCGTAGCGCGGAAATATGCCAGGCTGGCCGCTTTTCGCGCTTCCTGCCAGCCAGGTTGGTCCATGGTGGTATTCAACAAGGCAGCTGCGGTCAGGCGTGGCAACAGGTTGACGGAGGCCATCAACCCATCCGATTCAACAAAATCGGTCAACATAACAGAAGCGCCCATCAAATCCACCAGGTCAGACGCCAATTTCACCGCTTCGCCGGGTGTGCCGGAAGGAGCCGAAAGGAGGAAAATGCTTTTCGAAAATAGATCAGCCTTGGCTGAGTCCAGACCGGTGCCCGTCAGATCCAAATATTCCGCCGCAATGGAAGGAACCAGACCCACATAATGAACGGTCTTCGGAAGGAGATCCGCCGCCCATTTTTCCACTTCGGCTTTGACGGGCGCTGTGTCGATCACCACCGCATCTTTTTTCAGATCCTGGGCAATGTAACCGAAGGTATCGCGTATCTGGTCGACCGGCAGGGCCAGAATGACCACATCCGCCTTTTCCACTGCACTCGGAAGGTTATGATTGACCACATCCACCGCGCCCAGTTTTCTGGCACGTTGTTCTACGCTAAAATCCTTGTCGTGACCGATGGTTGTCACTTTGTCGCGATGCGCTGCCAGCGCCAATCCGACCGAAGCGCCGATCTGTCCGAGTCCGATAATGGTAATTTGTACAGTCATTTGGATTCTCTCAAAAGTTGATGCGCGGATTATACCGCTTTGGCATGATCACCCCGTTAAACTACGAGAACCGCGGACGCCGACCGCGGTTCCCTTTGAAAGGAGGAGAAGAGAAATCACCTTACGCTGGTAAATTTATCATGATTATCCGAAATGTACTTGACGATACCCCTACGTTTACCCTACGATTGTTTGACAATTAACGGGTTTGCAAACCATTTGGAGTATTTTATAGCTATAAGGAAGGCAACATGGATTTTACGAACTATCGCATCTATCTAGGCGAACTTAATCGAACTCCTGTTGGAGATTTACGCATCGCCGCCTCCGACCTGGGGCTGGTCGCCGTTGAGTGGGCCGATACCCAACCCGAGCTGTTTGCCTACCTCCTGCGCCTGAAGGTTCCCGTGGAGCAAAACCAAAAGCGGATCCAGCCTTTCGCAAGAGAGATTCGCGAATATCTCAAGGGCAGGCGGCGCAAATTCACATTTCCCGTCCATTGGGCCACACTGGGTGATTTCTCCCAAACCGCATTGAAAGCCGTATATGATATCCCCTATGGCGAGACCCGCACCTATGCAGATGTTGCCGCGCAGATCGGGCATCCACATGCCTTCCGTGCAGTGGGACGCGCCAACGCAACCAACCCCATGCCCTTGGTGATCCCTTGTCACCGTGTCATCGGGCGAGATGGCAAACTTCATGGTTATGGCGGTGGAAATGGCCTGCCCACCAAGGAATGGCTGCTTAAGTTGGAAGGTGCGGTCATTGCCTAGAACTAATCCCCGCAAACCCCATATACTCTATAGAGATTAATGATAGACTCAAGGGTGTGGATATCCTATTACAACTCTTCTGGACCTTCCTGAAAGTTAATTTACTCAGCACCTCCGGCCCGGCCTCCGTAGGCCTGTTGTATCACGAAGCCGTAGGGCGCTTCGTAACCGAAGAACAATTCGTGCAGGCAGTTGGATTCTCCTCTGTGCTGCCTGGCAGTGACGCGCTCCAGCTGGCGATGTATATCGGTTATGCCGCCGGCGGCGTGACAGGCGGTCTCGTCTCCTTGATCGCCTCCATTCTGCCGCCCACGGTCATCATCCTTGGCGTGACCATGGTCCTGCATCGGCTGAGGCGTGAAGCGTGGGTCAATAAATTCGTGGAAGGGCTGACGCCAGCCATTGCTGTGTTAATGGTCTTCACCGCCTGGAAGATCTTTCAAAAAGGCGGCGGCAACAGCGCCTTCGGCTGGGGACTTGCGCTCGCCAGCCTGGCCGCCATGTGGCTGAAAGTGCCGGAGCGTTTCGTCATCATCATCGCCGGAATTGTCGGCGTCATCTTCCTTTCCGCATCATGAAATCATCCAACCTTTCCACTTGGCGTCAGTTATTTTTGATGTTCCTGAAGGTGAACCTGCTTTCGCCATCGGGACCCGCTTCGGTCGGACTGTTGTACAAGGAAGCCGTGGGCAAGATCATGAGCGAGGAACAGTTCGTAGAGGCGGTGGGATTCTCAAACTTCCTGCCTGGCAGCGAGGCGCTGAAACTTGCCATGTTCGTCGGCTTTGCGGCGGGCGGAATCCCGGGCGTCGGCGGGTTCTTCCGGCGGACGGAGGAAG
>DAOQBX010000203.1:0-4166 GCA_035340155.1 Anaerolineales bacterium
GGTATGGAGATAACGGAAAGATTAAATATTCTCAGAAAAAATCCGGTGGAGCTGGTGGAGCAGCAGGCAGTGCTGGAACAGCAGGTCAGGGTGGCACTGGTGCTGGAGGAGCCGGAATGGCAGGTGCAGGAGCACCACCGCCCGGCTCGGCGGTGAACGTAGCCGGGGCGGCATTGCCTTGCTGCGCAGCCTGGTCGATCATCATCTGCTGGACGATGGCGGTCAGTTCAAGGTTGGCGGCGTTGGGGTCCTTCTGGGTGCTTTCCACAAATTGCAGGTTGCAGGCTTGCAAGACAAGAGACAACCCAATCAACAGGGTGAGAAGTTTGGATCTATGTTCCATGCGATAAGCCCCCACCCTACGGGCAGGTGAACTTCTCTGTGCTCGCGCCCGAATCCCCGGCGCCGTTGCTGGCCTTGAGCCGGACTTCCAGTGTGGTGCCGGAGGGCTGGGTGACTTCAAAGTCGATGTGGGTGGCGTTGGCGGGCATCGTGTAATTGCCCGCATCGGTCAGGACCTTGAACTTATCCTCGTTGTTCGAGTTATCCTTCCAGTCGAGCCCGATCTTGAACTTGTAATCGCCGCCGCCCGCGTTCTCGCACTTGAGAGAGGTATTGTAGATCTTGGGGGCTGTCGGTTTGCCGCCGGCCGTGGTCACGCTGCCGCCATTGGGTGTGGGGGTGACCACATCCGGAAGTGCAGCGGTATCGCCGCTGATGGTGGCGTATTGTCCCCACAGCCAGCAGGTCTTGCCGGAGCCGTCGGGAAGTTTGATGATCCAGTAATTGTCGTAGGTATCCTTGCCGATCACTTCCGCGGTCTGCCCGGGCCCGAGGGCGCCGATCTCGTCAAAAGACTGGCTGGGTCCGAGGCGGCAATTGGTGTTCTGGCTGACGGTCACGCTGACTGCGCCGGAGACAGCGACGGAGGGCGCTGGGTTGGCGGCGGGGTCGAGGGTGGGGACGAGGCTGTTGGGGTCCGGTGTTGCTGTGACCACAATGACGATGGGCTGGGCTTGCTGCGCCAGGGCCGTTTGGGTGAACCACTGCAATTGAATGGCTTGAACGGTCAGGGTGAGTTCGATCCCGGCTGGGGGCGGCGGGGGCGGCGCGGGTGTCCTTGGAAGACAAGCTACGAGCCCGAGGATGCATGCAATGGAAAAAACAATGGACAACGACTTGCGAATGGTATTCATGGAGCGGCTCCTGTAAGAATGGGAATACACTTTTAAAGGGGAGGGGGGTCGGGTCTATTTGCCAAATGGATCTTCCTTTTCACTCCATCGTTCTGAAGGCTTTACCGGTGCGGAGCTGTCACACGATAAAGAACATGAAATGAAGACGGCAAATAATATCCCCGTTAAAATAATTCCCCCCATTTTACATGGACTTGCATAGGATGGAAGCGAACCAATAGTACTGTGATTGAAACCCCATTCACAAAGCAGGCGTGAACTGTACCACCAACGCGGTCTGCGCCCATTCACTGAGAGAGCCGTCCGATTCACGCTCCCTGTACTTATCCGCCATCAAGGTACGGATGATGGCATCGTCCATATCCGGCTGCACGCGCGCGAGGGCGGGGAAGGTCTGCCCGGCGATACGCAGGGTGACCTGCGGTTCCTTGAGCAGGTTCTTGACCCAGTCCGACTTGTCCATGCCGCCGGACATGAGATATAAGGCGCCCGCATGCACCACGAACCAGATCTCGATCTGATGCGGTCTGCCGGTCACCCGTCCGCGGGTGGTAAGGTAGCAGTATTCTTCTTTGGCCCATTGGGAAAGGTCTGTCATGGGGTGCCTTCTTCCGTATGGATAAGACCGTCAGGGTCTGGCGGGATCAAACATCGAACTGCCCGATATCCACGGGACCGTTCGAGAGGAAGTAGGTCTGCGCGGGCAGCAGCACATGCTTGCGCGGCCCGGTGGCATAGACCGTGGTGCAGAAGTTGCGCGGCAGGCGTTTGATGAGCGCCGAGTCATAGAGCAGGATGGAGCGGCTGGTGATCTTCTCGATCACGGTCCAATGTTCGTGGTAGCCCATCAGCCCGAGGATGATGGCGCGGCCAGGTGTGCCGTCCAGAAAGGCCTGCATGGATCTCCAGAAGGTGGTCAGGTCGGGGTTGGGCACGCCGCGCCAGGGAATATCCACATTCGAGATGCGCTTCTTGCCGACGATCTTGTTGAGGATCAGGATCATCTGCGGGTGCAGGATGCCGCCGATGAGGAACTTGCCGAGCAGTCCGCGCCGGGTGAGGAAGCGGATCAGGTCATCGAAGAGCACCTGCGATTCTTCGTTCGAGGAGTGGTTGATGAACCGTTCGGCGTTGACGATGCTGTACAGTCCGCACAGTGAATCGAGACCGCCCTGTTGGAAGGGCGGCAGACGATTCATGATGCGGTTCGAGCGGGACATGGAAAGGGTCAGTCCTTTTTGCCGAAGTAACTGAAGGCGATCAACACGGCCGAGACGATGGCGATGGCCGCGCCCATTTGCAGCAGTTCCGCCGCATCCTTGACCTCGATCAGTTTCGAGAGGAATTTGACGGCCATCACCAGCACGATCATGCTGCTTAGTTTGGCCTTGAGTTCGTACAGGTCGTGCGCCAGCATCCACTCGGGCATGTCCAGTTTGCCGATGAAGAGTTCGTACAGGCTGGCGGCGAAGATCAGGATGGCGGTGGCGATCAGAAAACTGTCGAGGATCTCGATCAACTCGATGGTGATGGCCGAGTCCCTGCCGAGGGATCGGATCACCAGCAGCGTGGTGGAGACCGTCTTGATGGTGCCCCAGCCAAAGGCGGCGAAGGAGGCGACCAGCAGTGAGATCACACCGATCAGGGCCAGGTAGCGCGAACGTTCGAGGATGAATTTCATGTCAGATTCTCCAGTAAAGGTCCCTAAAATCAAGATGTTGCAGACAAGGTTTCATCTGCAACATCCATTTCTATTCGTTGTTCAATTGCCGGTGCAGCATGCGCAGGTTGCGCCGGTGCAGGGTCTCTGCGAGGCCGCCGAGATGGACGCGGCTCTTGCCGCACTCCTCGATGGTGACCTCTTCGAGGAATTCCTCCACGTTCCTGCGCTTGGCTGCGCCCTTGACGATCTTCTTGATGTTGTTGAGGTAGTTCAGGTTCTCGCGCACAGCCGCGTCGATCTCGCCGCGCAGGATGATGTCGCCGTGGCCCTGAATGATGTTCTCGAGCCCCATGCGGCCGATCCGTTTGATGGAGGCCAGCATGTCGTCGATGTCGCCATCCACCACGTAAGGCAGCGGCATGAACACGTCGCCCGCGAACAGGACGCGGTCCTCTTCGACCAACACAGAGATGCCGTCGGCGCTGTGGCCCGCGGCCTGGCTGAGGATGAGGTTCTTCTTGCCCACGCGCAGGGTCATTTCGCCCGAGGCGAAGGTCAGGTGGGGCAGCACGATCTTGACCTGGCGCAGGGAGGCGTTTTGTCTCTGCGAAGACTCGAGGGACTGGATGCCTTCATTTGCCAGATATTCACGGCACATGGCGTGGCTGATCACGGTGGCCCCGGGGAAGAAACAGTTGCCCCAACTGTGGTCGGCATGGTAATGGGTATTGATGACGTAGCGCACCTGCACGCCCAACTCGTGCTCGATAAACTCACGCATGGTGAGGGTTTCCTCGGGCAGAGCCAGGGTGTCGATCACCACCGCCCACTGCGGCCCGACGATGACCCCAGCCGTTACTTGCGCGTAGACTTCACTTTGAAACCAAAAAACGTTCTCTGAAACTCGTTCGCGATGCATTTGCTAACCTTTTTTGCCTGCCCGCTGCTGGGTCACTGAACTTCCCCGGCGGAGGCGTGATTTATTATTGCTCCTTAATAGCATACTCCGGGAGAAATATCAAGTAGTGTAGACAAATTAATAAGCCTCCGGGAGATCTCCCGGAGGCTTATGAGTGTGCGGTGTGTGCAGGCTAAATATGAATGGGGGTTCCGCTCGCGCCGTGCGCCGCTTCCATCAGGGTTTCGCTCAAGGTCGGGTGGGCGTGGACGTTGCGGGCGATCTCGTGCGGGGTCAGTTCCATCATCTGCGCGAGGGTCAGTTCGGGCAGCAGTTCGGTCACTTCGGGGCCGATCATGTGCGCGCCGAGGATCTCGCCGTATTTCTCGTCGGTGATGATCTTGACGAA
>DAOQBX010000204.1:0-4165 GCA_035340155.1 Anaerolineales bacterium
ACGATCCCAAACAGGTGGCGGTCATATACAGTCAGTACTCCCTCACCGGCAACCTGGACCTCAGCCAGTTCAACCCCGAAACCGATAGCGTGCGCGAGCGCATCATTTCCTTCACGCTTGAAAACCCTGTCTATGTGGCGCGCTTTATCACCTCCCATTTTCTCAACACTGAGATCGGCGGCCTGCTCGCGCTGCCGCTCATCAAACCTTTCAACGGCTTTCAGGGACCGGTCAATTTATATTGGGTCGAGTGGGATGGCTCGCTCGAATGGTACAACGGGGTTCTGGTCGTTTTGTATCTTGCCTTCCTTGCGCTCGGCTTTGGCTCCGCATGGCGGAAGATGGGCTGGCTGGGACTGGTTCCGCTTGCTTTCAATGTGGGGTATGCCTTGTCCAATGGTATTTCCCGCTTCTCCAGTTGGCGCTACAACATGCCTGTGGATTGGGTTGTGTATTTCTATGCCGGTTTGGGCATGGTCGAATTCCTGGGCGGACTGATGTCCCTCTTTGGTGCGAAGTTCGAAGACCTCTTCCCGCGTTCCTCCTCACACGAACCCAAATCTATTTCCATCCGTGATCTTCATCCGCGCATGGTGCTGATTGTGGCAGCCTTTGCGCTGGTGGGCGCATCGCCCTGGCTCGCAAAAGGGATCGCCCAGCCGCGCTATACATCCACGCAGGAGGAACTGATCGCCAAACTCGAATCTCACGGCTATGCTCGTACCGAGATCGAAACCTTCCTCTCCCAGCCGAACACATTTCTGACGGAAGGGCGTCTGCTTTACCCGCGCATGTATCGAAAAGGGGAGGGGTTGGCTTCCGCTAATCCCTGGCCTGCTTATGCCGTCAAGGATTTTCCGCGTATTGGCTTCACCTTGATCAATGACAGCAACACCAATATGATCTTCCCTACAAAGAACCTGCTCGACTTCCCTCAAGGCGCAGATGCGATCGTCCTCGTTTGTGCGGAAGGGGATGTGGCCACCGCCCGCATCGTGGACTTTGGCCCAACCTCCTACCAAAGCGCCCCGCTTACCGATCCCTGCCACTGATTACTCTTCATATCTCCTTGATGAAAAACCGCCTCTCTACCCGACTTTTAGCCTGGTACCACAAACACAAGCGGATCCTCCCCTGGCGCGATCACCCCGATCCGTATGCCGTGTGGGTCTCGGAGATCATGCTCCAGCAGACGCGCGTGGACACGGTCATTCCTTATTTCGAGAAATGGATGAATCTGTTTCCCACCGTACAGGCTCTGGCCTCGGCCAGCGAGCGCGATGTGCTTACTGCCTGGGAAGGTCTCGGCTATTACAGCCGCGCCCGAAACCTGCATAAAGCCGCCAAAGTGGTGACGGAGAATTTTAACGGCGAGTTGCCAAGGGATTTGGAAGATCTGCGCAGCCTGCCGGGAGTCGGTCGCTACACCGTCGGCGCCATCGCTTCGATGGCCTTCGGCATGGATGAACCGACTCTGGATGGCAATCTGCGTCGCGTCTTTGCCCGTCTCTTCGATGTGGAAGTGTTCGCCGACTCTCCCGCTGGTGAAAAGATCCTCTGGGGTTTGGCGGCGGAAAATTTGCCCAAGGGTCAGGCCGGTGACTACAACCAGGCGCTGATGGATTTGGGCGCGACCATTTGCTTGCCGAAGAATCCGCGCTGTTTGCTTTGCCCGCTGATGGATCTGTGCAAAGCGCGCGAGAACGGCACGCAGGAGATCCGCCCGGTGTTGAAGCCGAAAAAAGGGACGCCGCAATATATCCATGCGGCAGCGGTGATCTTACGGCACGGGCGTGTATTGCTCAGTCAGCGCCCGGCGGATGGATTGTTGGGGGGTATGTGGGAATTCCCGAACGCACGCGTAGAGACCGACCCTGCCCGGGAGTTGGCTAAAGCCTTGAAGATGGCAGCCCAATTACAGGTCAAATGCGGTGAAGCGCTTGAAAAAGTTGAGCATGCGTATAGTCACTTTAAGGTGATCGTTCATCCATTTTATTGCGAGGCAGTTTCCATCCCTAAGAAAAAGGATCTCAAATGGGTGCGGCTGGTTGAGTTGGAAGATTACCCGATGGGGAAGGTGGATCGGCAGATCGCGCGAAAAATAAAATAGGGGCGAAGCATTGCTTCGCCCCTACAACGCCCCTTTAAAATTAAGCCTTGCTCAATGTGACGAAGACCATCGGTCTTCGTTTTGTTTCCTGGAACAGGTAACTCTTCACGGCGTTGATGATGTCTTTCTCATCGTCGAGGCCGCCTTCGTGGACGACGTTCATCACCACCTTGCGTACTTCGGGCAGCAGGTCTTCAGCGTCTTCCGGAGAGACAAAGCCGCGTGTGATGACTTCCGGTTCGTGCAGCAATCTTCCGGTGTATTTGTCGAGGCTGATGTCGATCAGCATGATGCCGCTGCGGGCCAGTTGGCTGCGTTCGCGCATCACATCGTGGTCGATATCGCCGATGGATTCGCCGGTGACGAAAACGTAATCGCCGGGGATGCGTTCGCCGAGCAGGATCTTATTGCCGACCAGTTCCACCACCTGGCCGTTCTCCACCACGATGGTGTTCTGCGATTCGACGCCGAGTTGCTGGGCCAGGTCGGCGTGGCGCATGAGTTGGCGTAACTCGCCGTGGATGGGCATGAAGTGCTTGGGCCGCACAAGGTTGATGAGCAGTTTTTGCTCCTCCTGCGCAGCGTGGCCGGACACGTGGATGGGCGCGATGCCGTCATGGATGACGCGCGCGCCTCTTCTCAGCAGGCGGTTGATCGTCTTACTGATGGTTTCTTCATTGCCGGGAATTGGGTGCGAAGACAGCACCACCGTGTCGCCTTCTTTGAGGTCGAACTGGCGGTTGGTGCCGGCCGACAAACGCCCAACAATGGACGAAGGCTCGCCTTGTGAGCCGGTGCACATCAGCACCACCTTGTGGTTCTGCATGTTCAAGGCCTGCTCGAGCGGCACAATGACATCATCGGGGATGTCGAGATATTTCATCTTGCGCGCGATTTTGACGTTATCCACCATGCTCGGCCCGGCCAGCGCCATCTTGCGGCCGTACTTGACGGCGGCATCTGCCACCTGCTGTACGCGCGAAATGAGCGAAGCGAAGGTAGCAACGATGACACGTCCCTTGGCTTCGGCGAAGACCTTTTCGAAGGCAGGTTGAATGACCGCTTCGGAGGGGGTCCAACCGGGGCGTTCGGCGTTGGTTGAATCGGAGAGCAGCAGGTCCACGCCTCGGGTGGAGAACTCGGAGAGTTTGGCGAAATCCGTCGGCCAGCCGTCGACCGGGGTATGATCGAATTTGAAGTCGCTCATATGCACCACCAGACCGGCGGAAGTGGTGATGCCCAATCCGACCGCATCCGGTATCGAGTGGCTGACGTGGAAATATTCAACGGTAAAAGGACCGATCTTGCTGGTTTCGCCCGCCTGAATGGTCTTGATCTGGGCCTTGTGCTGCGCGTTGTTGCGCATCAACTTGCCTTCGATTAGGCCGCGTGTCAGCGGTGTGGCATAGATCGGCGCAGGGATATCCTCAATGAAGTGCTGGATCGCGCCGATATGATCTTCATGCCCATGGGTGATAATAAGAGCCAGCACGCGGTTGGCCTTTTTCTTTAGATACTCATAATCCGGGATGATATAGTCCACGCCCAGCATGTCGTTCTTGGGGAACATGATGCCTGCATCGACCACGATGATGTCGCCGCCGAACTCATAGGCCATCATGTTCTTCCCCACTTCGCCCAGCCCCCCGAGCGGGATGATTCTTAATTTATTTTTTTTACTCATATGGTTTTTCTGTTTACCTCACAGGTTTAAATTTTTATAAAACCGCATGGCGGTTAAAGTCAAGGATGGATTGCGTGCCGCAAAAGGATACCAACAGGCAGGTGAAGGGAGAATCCCTCAAACTTCCCATGGTTCCAAGGTCAATGGCTTTTACGTGGATGGTCTTTTCCCTCAAACAAACAAAAAGACCTCCGCTGACTTGCTCGCGAAGATCGGTCCCGGTAAAACACGATGGTTCTCAAACAAACTGCCAAAGCGGCAGGAAAAGTCAACTACAACGTTAAACAGTATAGCAGGGTGGGTGGGATTTGTCAAAGCGGCATGGAGTCGAAAGTCTCTAGGCTTACGACTCACCCCTTGCGCTGCTTCTT
>DAOQBX010000205.1:0-4135 GCA_035340155.1 Anaerolineales bacterium
AGCCCCATTGCACACGGACAGGCGATCACCAGCACGGCCACCATATAAATGAGGGCGCGGGTGAAATTATCGACATCCGAGTTGATAGGCAAAGCCGGACCAAATACATACCAGCCTGCAAAGGTCACCAGCGCAATGAAAATGACAACCGGAACGAACACAGCCGAGACCTGGTCTGCCATCTTCTGGATCGGAGCCTTGCTGCCTTGAGCATCTTCCACCAACTTAATGATCTGCGCCAGCGCGGTCTCTTTGCCAACTTTGGTGGCTTCAAACTTGAGCATACCCAGTTTATTGAGCGTCGCACCAATGACCGGGTCACCGGGTTTCTTCTCCACCGGCAGCGACTCACCCGTCAACATGGACTCGTCGATGGCGCTGCGGCCTTCCACCACCACCCCATCCACTGGGATCTTCTCACCCGGTTTGACCAGGACCACGTCGCCCACGCGCACATCGTCAACGGGCACTTCAGTTTCCGCCCCGTCACGGATGACGCGGGCAGTCCTGGCGCGCAACCCCATTAACTTCTTGATGGCTTCCGAGGTACGTCCTTTTGCGCGGGCTTCGAGGAACTTACCAAGTTTGATCAGCGTGATGATGACGGCAGCCGTCTCATAATAGACGTGCCCCATCAGCAAGCCAAAAGTGATCGGCAGGGAATAGAAGAACGCCGCAGACGAACCCATCGCGATCAACACATCCATATTGGCCGAGTTATTTCGCAATGCCTTGAACGCACCCACGTAATACTGCCAGCCAACATAGAACTGCACCGGCAAAGCCAGCACCAGCATCAACCAGCCAACCCACGGCTGGGCATCGCGCATCCCTTCCATGGTTGTGTTGACGTAGAAGAAATCGGGCAGTAATCCAAAATCCTTGCTCATGGAAAGCAGGAACAACGGGACCGTGAAGATCAACCCGATGATAAGCAGGCGGCGTTGTTCGTTGATCTCGTGTTCGCGCGCCACCGCTTCGGCATCTTCGGCCTGTCCACCCAATTCCATGGCGTCGAACCCGGCTGCAGAGACAGCACGGCGCAACTCTGCCTGGGTGATGATGGTCGGCACGTATTTGACGCGCGCCTTTTCGGTGGTGAAGGTCACCTGCGCCTCAAGGACGCCGTCCAATTTGGCGAGCGCTTTTTCGAGGCGGCGGGCATCGTTGTCATCAGACAAACGCTTGATGACAAGGTCCGCTTCACCAGTGGCGACCCCGTACCCGGCGCGGTTGACGCGCGTGATGAAATCCGTCAACCCGAGTTTGGAAGCGTCAAAATCCAGTGTGGCCCGTTCAGAGGAAAGGTTCACTACCGCATTTTGTACGCCATCGAGTTTCTTTAAATTGCGTTCCACCGTGGCGACACAGTTCGCGCAGGTCATGCCAGTAATGGGCAGGGTCAGTTGTTTTGTTTCAGTCATTGGGTCTTCCTATGAAATCCCTGACAGGCACGAAAATTACAAGGTCAGCAATCCTTCAGCGGGGTAATTGATTTCGGTCAGAAGGGCCTTGATCTTCGCTTCATCAGCAGGGGCATCGAAGGTAATGGTCACTTTCTTGGTGACTTCCTCTGCCTTTACAGACTGGACGCCCTGCAATTCACCCACTTCCATTTCGATGGTGTGGGTGCAATGTCCGCAATGGATGGCGGGAACGTTATAAGTTACTGTGGTCATGATTATTCTCCTTGTTTGGCTTTATGAATTTTTTGAATGATGATCTCCGCTTGAGCCATAAAGCGACAAGCGTATGTTCAACTACCTATACTTTGGTGGACATCTCAAAGACCTCGGTGATCTCCTTCAACACACGCTCGCGTTCTTTCTTGTCGCTGCCTTGAATGGCGGTGGTGACACAGGAATTCAAATGCCCCTCCAGGATCTGGGCGCTGACCTTATTGAGCGCAGCTTCGATGGCCTGAATCTGGCGGATGACGTCAATACAGTATGCATCCTCCTCCACCATGCGGATGACGCCCCGCAAATGTCCTTCCACGGTCTTCAATCTTCGTATTGTGGTGTCGTTTTCCATGAGTACCTCTATCCTGGAGACAGGGTCAAGCCCAATCTTCTTACCCCCCCCAGGGGGGTGGGGCTTCGACAACTATAAAATACCGCAGGTATCCCGTCAAGCGGACAAACGTCATCTGATTGATGTGTAAAATGACAATATGAACATCTCCCCCAGGAACTTGAAAAAAGTCGTTGTCTTTCAACATGCCCTGGAGTTTTTTGTTAGCAGACGGAGATATTGGACTCCGTTTATAATTTTGGAATGAAAAGAAAACCGCTTCTCTTCCTGGCTTTGAGCCTGCTCCTGTTTCTGGCAGCGGGTTGCACCCCGAAAACGGTCGCCACCTCTGACCCGAACTTGAAGATCCAGCAAGCCGTGGCAGCGACACTGGCAGCCATCCCTACCAACACACCCATCCCACCGGCCACACCTTACCCATCCCCCACCGCCTTCAGCCTCGCCGGTTATTTCTGCGAATATCAATTCTGCATCGGCCATCCCATCGACGTGGTCTTCTTCGACGTCAACGCACAAAAAAATCCGGCCGCCACCAGCACATACAGTCAGGGCATGCTGGCCGCGTTCAACAATAATCTTTTCATCCAGATCATCTGGCAGGCCGCCCCCGGTGTCTCCGACCCCAAGTTCCTGCTCGATACCATCCTTGACGACAACTTTGACATGGCCTCAGGCAACACCCAATATTATCTTGAAGATGACATGAACATTGTCTACGATGACATCGCCACCACCGCCTCGCCCTCACTTCCGGCCGGGGGAGCAGGCGCATGGAACTGCGGCGACCGTATCTTTGCCTGGAAGATCTATACTCCCAGTCCGGAGAGTGCCCGCCCCCTGTTCGATGAAGCATTGTCACGCTTCACTTGCGGGCAATAATTTCGAGTCAAAAAAAGACCGCTTTGAAAGCGGTCTTTTTTTCAAAATCCCATGTTTATTTTTCATACCCATGCGGGTGAGATACGTGCCATTCCCACGCACTGGAAAGAATATCCTGCAAGTTGGTGTACTGCGGGTTCCAGCCCAACTCCTTGATGATCCGCTGCGGCGATGCCACCAGTCGGGCTGAGTCGCCGGGGCGGCGTGGAGATTCGATCACAGGAATGGCGTGGCCGGTCACCTTGCGAGCAGCTTCGACTACTTCGCGGACTGAAAAACCATTCCCGCTGCCCACATTAAAAGTCATCTTATCACGGGTCTCAAGCGCGCCCAACGCCAGCACATGCGCCGAAACCAGATCCGCAAGATGGACGTAGTCGCGAATACAGGTCCCATCTGGTGTAGGGTAATCGGTGCCAAAGATGGTCGCTGACTCAGACTGCCCAAGTGCGATCTGCAAAATACGGGGAATTAAATGTGATTCAGGCTGGTGCGCTTCACCGCGACCGGGCAGGGCACCGCAGGCGTTGAAGTAACGCAACACAGCATAATGCAGCCCGAAAATGGAACGATACCATTCCAAAGCCTGCTCGGTCATCAACTTGGTGTGACCGTAGACATTGGTCGGCCCAAGCGGGGAGTCTTCCGAAAGGGGTTCTTCACTAGACTGATACACCGCCGCCGTGGAGGAGAATACGAATTTCTTAACGCCCGCACGAACAGCCGTTTCCATCAGTTGCAAGGAATTGCCAAAGTTGTTGCGGAAGAAACGGCCGGGATCTTTCATGCTCTCACCCGCTTCAATGAAAGCGGCAAAGTGCATCACGGCATCATACTGCTTCGCAGTCAGAGCCTCAGCGAGGTCATGGCTGTCATCCAGTGAAGCATGGATAAATTCCGCGCCGGAGGGGACCGCTGCGCGATGCCCGGTAACGAGAGAGTCGTACACCGTAACGGAATGCCCGGCCCTGACAAGCGCTTCTGCTGTGGCAGACCCGATATACCCGGCTCCACCCGTAACAAAGATATTCATAGTTGCTCCTGAAAATTTTAGTCTAAAAATTATACACGCTATGGAACGACGAACTTATGGCACTGCAAGTTCCCCGCTCCAATCCTCCGCATACCAACGGAGGTAATCCATCACATGCGCCCTCCAATAGGATTCAGAATGGTCGCCAGTGTAGAGGTGAAATTGATGCAGGTAACCGGTCTTCACCAG
>DAOQBX010000206.1:0-4134 GCA_035340155.1 Anaerolineales bacterium
GCCCGCAACCACCTGCACGGAAGCCAGCGGCATTCGCACATGCGACCTATGGGCAAAGGCTGGGACCCTCACATTACCCGGAAGTGTCACCGCCAACATCTGGGGCTATGCAGCAGACAGCATCAGCCCCGCCGGAATTCCCGGCCCGATGTTGATCATGAATCAAGGTGAGACGCTTCAGGTCGTCCTGCACAATGGGTTGACTGAAGCCACGTCCCTGACCGTCCCTGGTGCTTATGGCCCTGCCGACAGAACCGGTGTTGCAGCCGGTGGGTCAAAAACATATACCTATGCAGGGCTTCAACCGGGAACCTATCTCTACCAGGCCGGGCCAACCGCCAATGGGCAGCGCCAGGTGGCGATGGGCATGCACGGGGTTTTGATCGTACGACCGGCGGGATCTCCGCTCGAAGCGTATGGACCCGCTTCCGCCTTCGACAATGAAGCGGTGCTCATCATGAGCGAGATCGACATCAATTTGAACGCCAACCCCACCGGCTTCGATATGCATGATTTCAATCCGAGATATTTCCTGTTCAATGGGCAGGCTTATCCGAACACGGTTGCGATCGATACAGTTGCAAATCAAAAGGTTCTTCTGCGCCTGGTCAATGCCGGTCTGCAGAACCATTCGCTGGGCGTTCTGGGCCTGCGCTACCTGGTGCTCGCCACGGACGGCAAGCCTTTCGACCAACCGCACTATGCCGTGGCCGAGACTCTCAGCGCCGGTCAGACAGCGGATGTGCTGGTTCAGGTTCCCGTGGACGCGCCGCAGAATATGAAATATGCTGTCTACGACTCGAGCCTGCGCCTCATCAACAATGGTGCAGCTTTCGGCGGGATGTTGACCTTCATGAACATTGCAGAAATCCCCTCCGGCACCGATACGACCGGCCCGGCCATGAGTGGATTATCGCTCTCGCCCAACCCGTCCAATGGTTCATCACCGATCGCCTTTAACGCAAGTGCGAGCGATGCGGGCACAGTCAGCGGTACCGTCGCTGCGGTCGAATATTTCATCGACACCACGGGCACCAATGGTGCAGGGACGGCCATGTCCGCGCAGGATGGCACCTTCGACTCGGTCACGGAGGCTGCTGTTGCATCCATTGATCCAACAGCGCTTACAGCGGGCTTCCATACCATCTATGTCCACGGGTTGGATGCAGTTGGCAATTGGGGACCGTTCAACACCATCGTTTTGAATCTCGATAAACAAGGCCCCGCCACGACCGGCTTGAAGGCCACGCCCAACCCCAGCAATGGAACTTTGGCCGTCGCCTTGAGCGGGACTGCGAACGATAGTACAAGCGGCAACAGCAATATCCAAGCCGCGGAATACTTCATCGATTCTGCAGGCGCGAATGGGACAGGCACGGCCCTGATCATCAATCAAACCGCATCCATCGCCTCGATCACAGCCACGATCTCCGCGCCGACTCTGGCAGGCCTTGCTGATGGATATCACCCGATCTACGTTCACAGCCGGGATGTGCTCGGCAATTGGGGAGCCTTTGCTACCATGCAATTGGCGGTGGACAAGAACGGCCCGGCTACCAGCGCCATCCAATTGCGGCCCAACCCCAACAACGGCGCCCTGCCCTACGCACCCACGCTTCAATCCGTCCGTGTGGATGCGGCCTTTACAGAACCCGGCCCTGGCCTCGTGACTTCCACCATTAAGAACGCCGAGTTCTTCATTGATGCGGTCAGCGCCAATGGGACCGGCATCCTAATGACCCCTGTAGATGGCTCCTTCAACACAGCCACGGAAAACGGTTATGCCTACATTCCGCTTATAACGGTGAATGCGTTGAGCAATGGCAATCACACCATCAGCATCCATGGGCAGGACGCATCCGGCAATTGGGGTCCGCTCGCTACCGCCACCCTGATCATTGACAAGGTTGCGCCAACAGTTAGTGGCATGACCCTGGCCCCTGCCGCCACAAACAATACAGCCGTGGTGGTCAGCGCCACCGGCAATGATGTTGCCACTGGCAATAGCAACATCACAGGCGGCGAATACTTCATCGATGCTGCGGGTTCTGCAGGCACTGGGATCGCCATGAACGCCAGTGCCCCGTCACCCAATGCATCCATCTCAGCCACCATTTCTTCAGCATCCATCTCAGCACTGACAGCAGGCAACCACACCGTTTATGTCCGTGCAAAAGATGCAGCTGGAAATTGGAGCGCCACTACCAGTGCCACTCTCACTGTGGACCGCACGCCTCCAACCTTCAGCAGCATCACGCTGACCCCGAATTCCATCCCGGCTGGAACCGCTTCGATCACGATGACCGTCAACGGGTCCAGCGATGGCGCAGGCGGTAGTGGTGTAACTGGCGGTGAGTATTGGTTCGGCAGCACCAATATTACAGCGGGAACGGGCACAGCCTTCAGCGGCTTGAACACGCCCATCCCGACCAATTCGCTGGCAGCGGGAACCTATACTGTGCGCGTCCGCATCCGTGACGCCGCCGGCAACTGGAGCACCGGTGCGAACGGAGTCCGCACCGCAACCCTGACCGTGACCAGCCCTGCCCTGCCGATCTACTTCTCCACAATCGATGGTAACAACCCGCCCGGCCTGACCGGCGGCGACGATGCCGACATCTATTACTTCAACGGCACAACCTTCAGCCGTGTGATCGACGCCAATGGCGCAGGCAGCCTTGGTTTGCCAAGCGGCGCCGATGTGGATGGCTTCGACCGCGTGGATGCCACACACTTCTATATGTCCTTTGATGGAAGTGTCGCAGTGCCTGTCCTCGGCACAGTACAGGATGAAGACGTGGTGTATTACAACAACGGTACCTGGTCGCTTTTCTTTGATGGCAGTGTCAACCTGGTTGGCAGCACCGACCTGGATGCGATCAGTGTTGTAGGCGGCACCCTGTACTTCTCCACCGACAACACCACGATCCCCAATGGTGTGGGCGGCTCCGGCGATGATGCCGATATCTACCGTTGGAATGGCGGCAGTTCCTACACTCGCGTCTTCGATGCCTCCACCCTCTCGCACTGGTCAACGACCAATGTGGATGGCTTTGTATACGTCAATGCGACCCACTATTACATCTCATTCAGTTCCGGCACGAGCGTTACAGGCATCGCTTCGGTCCAGGACGAGGATGTACTGTACTACAACGGATCCAGCTGGAGCGTGTACTTCGATGGCACGCCCTACATCAGCGGCGATGATGTGGACGCGTTCGATATCCCATAGATTGTAATTGAAATGGCGGGAGGTTCGCTTGAGCCTCCCGCCAGGATGGTGCAGAAAACGAATGGAATTCACAACCTTTTCCAGAAAGACCGTGCTTGCCATTTTCGTCGCTTTCGGCGGAGTTGGATGGCTGGATGTATGGAGCCGTCTCCGGCATGCACAAGTTTTATCAAGCCCGGTGTCCATCTCCACCTGGCTTCGCGATTCGTTGATCGTCCTGCCGCCTGTCCTGCTGGCAATTTGGCTTGGCGTGGAATTCACACAAAGATTATTCAAACCGGCAAACAAAGCCGGGAGGGTCATGTTGGATCTCCTGATCCTGGGCGGGCTCACTGCCATTGCCATTTTACTGATCCAGAACAATACCCGGCTTGGCACTGGCATTGGCAACGACTTTAGCCTGAAGGTCAGCATCTGCAAAACCTTATTTTTGAAGGCCAGTCCCTTTTTCAAGGCCTTTCTTGATCATTTTTCAAGCGCACAAATATCGCGGTTATATGTCTCGCTGACCGATGGCACCAGCTTGTTGGCAGGGAATACAGTCATTATTGCATTGTTAATGGCCTTCATGAACCAAAATACAGAGATCGTAAAGACAGGAGCAGACCCTATGAGTCGAACAGTTGCCCCCACTTCCGTTGAAACCTTGCAGCCGGAAAGAGCCCGGCAAAACCTTGCATGGCTTGCCTGTCTTCTGATCGCGGGCACAGGCCTGCTCCATCTCATCACCACTCCACAGGAATATGCCGAAGCACCCTACATGGGCTGGCTGTTCCTTGCCAACTTTGCCGGTTCGGTCGCGGCTCTGGCCGGGATCCTGCGCCGAAAGTTTGGGTGGGGCTGGATGTTGGGAGCGTTTATCGCCGCAGGCTCGATCCTTGGCTATGTTCAAAGCCGAACCT
>DAOQBX010000207.1:0-4132 GCA_035340155.1 Anaerolineales bacterium
TCGCATCGGTTCGTTCGCAACCATGACGACCGCATAGCCGATGAGCAGGCACAGGCCAAGAAAGCCGATGGCCAAAGCACCAAGAAGGGTTGTTTCGATCAACGATAATTTACGCATACAGGCTGGGCGTGAAAAGTGTAGGTCACGCTTGCGGCGTGACCTACTGGTTTACTTCAAAATGATCTTGTTCCAATCCATCAACGGACGGATGTTCTCCAGCGGGACCTTGCCCTCGGGGGCGTAGCCCACAAAGGAGCGGTTGTAATTGTCCTCGGTACCGTCATCGAGATTCCAGCGCAGAGAGTTGCGGAAGACGCCCAGGCAGGATGTGCCGCGGAAGTCATCGGGCAGGGAGGTCTCGAAGGTGTAGACGTAGGTGCCGTCGGCCGTATCCACCACGCCGATCACTGTGGCCTCATGGATCCAACGCAGCCATTGGTTCTGGGTGGACTTCGCTTTGTTCGCATCGATCGTGGTGCGGGTGCGGGTCATGCCGCCGCCTTTATAGGTCCACGGCTCGGGGGCTGGTGCGGCGTTCTTGCCGGTCTTGGGTGCGGGGCGCTTGCCAAGGAATTCGCCGGGCACCAGGCCCGCACCTTTCGAGTCCTGGGTGGGCTTCGGCACCTGCCACTGGCTCGGCTCGCTGTTGACGTAACGCAGCCAGAAGACGCTCGCGCCCTGGGTGTAATGCTCTGCGCCGGTGGGTTTGATCAAATAACAACCCGGCGTTTTTTCTGCCGCAAGTTTGACGTAACGCGCGGCATTATCGGTCAGGCCGCCGGGCGGCAAATGCCCGCGAATGTGTTGGGCATGTTCGGCGGTCTCGTTGCAGACCGCGCGCGTGACGATGACCTCCTGCGTGCGTCCGTGCTCGGGGCGCCACATGCCGGTATTATCGCTCGCCCACTTGCTGAAGATCGGGTACAGTTTCGTGTCGGCAAAACGGGTCTTGTCCTCTTCAGGGGTGAAGGTCTCCCAACCCGGCGCATTGACCTGTTTGACTCGCAGCGACGTGAGCATGACGATCCACTTCCAGGCCCAGGCCGGCAATTGGGACTTCATCGCTTCCAACTTCGCCAGGGCCTGGTCGGTCGTCAGCGACATGTACTCGAATTTGGTCTCTTCTTCTGCCAGGGCGGCCAGACCGGCGCGCTTGGTCTTCGGCCCGTTGGCTTTCACTCCCTGCATATGCAGGGTCACCCTGTCCTTCCATGCTTTATCAGAGGATGCCGCAAGCCCGGTCTTGTTCGCGCCGGTCCCTTCGTATTGCGCGATCTTCTCTGCGCATTTGGCGGCCACGTCGGCGTCGCTGAGCGCGGCCTGCGCCTTGCGGACTTCATCAATGCGCAGGCGTACGAGCAGGTCCTTGGGGTCGGCCCATGAACCATGCGCCGATTTGTAGCGCATCCCCGAAAAATGGACGACCATGTATTGCAGCCAGAGCGGGAAGCGCTGCGGTTCCTTCTCGAACCTCTGCTTGATCTCGGCCAGCAGGCCATACTGATCCCTGCCTTCGAGGGTCCGGGCGTACTGCTCCACTTTCAAGCGCACAATATCCTTCACTGTGACCGGCGTCTTCGGGTCGTAATTGAGCAGGAATTCATCTTCGCTGGTCTTGTAGTTCGGGTCGGCCTTGAGCTTGTACCACTCCAGTTTCGGGCCTCCGAGCTTGTTGTAGGTTTCTTCGAAAGCGACCAGTTTGTCCATTTCGTTCAGCAGCATGGGCATGGCCGAATCGTTCTTGAGTTTGTATTCAGCCTCCACTTTGGGGCGGCTGGGGTGCTCCGGCAGCATGCCCTCCAACTGGCGCTGCAGGTAGCGCACCCGGTCGCGTAAAAAGCCCAACTGCAAATTGAGCGACTGAATGCGCATCTGAATAAAGCCGCGCTCGCCGCGGATATCCTTCGGCCAGCTGGAGGCGAACAGGTCGTGGTTCTTCTGCACCTCGGCCATGGCGGCCTCTTCGATGGGGTTGTACTGGGTCAGGAGGGGTTTTACATCTTTGGTCAGGAAATATTTCTTGAGGTCCGTGTAGTGCTTGAGTTCGGCAGCGCGGGCTGCATCCATGCCCTTTTCGTATTCGGCCACATCCGCTGCAAGGGTGGCGATATTCTTGTCCTTGTACGCGGCCCA
The DNA here is from genome assembly GCA_035340155.1 of Anaerolineales bacterium. Lineage (GTDB taxonomy): Bacteria > Chloroflexota > Anaerolineae > Anaerolineales > Villigracilaceae > Villigracilis. Next base: position 2,134 of record DAOQBX010000207.1, read on the forward strand.
CAGGTCCACTTCCTTGAAGAAGACCAGAAAGTCGCGCAGTTTCTGAATGCGCATCGGATAGATGTCTTTCAGTAGAACGGGGTTCTGCCATTGAAACTGATAGGTTGCTGCCATGCCTCTCTCCTTATTCCCGTGAATTGTTTTTTCTGATTGTATTCATTTTGGGCCGGGCTTCAACCGGACCAAGGTCATGCCGGTCAGCGCATTGCGATCGGCCTCAGATATGAATCGAGGATCTCGTCCATCTCGGCCAGGGAATTGCACACGAAGAGCATGGGGTTGAACGCATAGACCGTCTTCGGGATGCGCGCGATGGTCTCGACATTGAACGGTACCAGGATGACCTCCCCGCCGAACATACCCTCCGGCGGGATGCCCAATCTTTCGTACAAACTCAGGACGACGTTCCAGCCCTGGTCAGCAGAGGACATCTGTCCCTGTTGGTGAAGCGCATTCACCCCGTCGATGAGACGGTACAAACTGGTCTGGTTGGATAGGAAGTGCTGGTACAACTGCTCGTACACATCCTCGGTGTAATCAATGACACCGTCCCGCCCGAGGCGGTAGAACTCCATGATGGTGCGCGTCAACTCCTTGCGGCCGGAGATGATCCCCGCCCCAAAGACCTTGAAGCGGTTATCCTGCACCACCAGGCCGAACTCGGTGCTGTACCACGCCAGCCGTTTAATGACCTCGCGTTCCTCCGGGGTGGCCTTTAAATAGGCGGGCGCGAATTTGTCTTCAATGCGCGCGTAGAACTCCTGGGTCAGGAACGGCAGGTGGCCGAAGATATCATGGAACATATCGGGCTCGGGGGTGAATTCCATCTGGTCGCGTGTGCGCAGATAGTCGGTGATGAGAAAAACATGCTGCGCGAATTTTTTGTACCAGTCATCGGCAAGGGTGTAGCGCACCACCGTCCGCTCGATGCGCCAGCCGGTGCGCGGCGTGATATGGTTCGTCAGGTGCCGCACGGTCGGAATGCCCCGCGGGCTGAGCGCCAGCAGTTCCAGGCCGATCCGCCATTCCTCGCAGATATGCTCCAGCAAATACGGCTGGTGCACCCCCATGAACAGGTCCGTCCAAATGGAGTGCTGCTCGGCGGAAAATTCGATCTCCTGGTTATCGGTTGAATATTCCTGCGAAGGGTCCACCTGCTGTGCTGCAATATCCCCTGTATAAGCCGGTACGTTTGGATCACTGGTCATGCGTTTATGCCTTTCTACATTAAAGTTGGAAGAACGCAAAACTTCATCAATCTCGGCAACGTCACGGGTCATGTTATCACCTCCAAAAACAGGCGTCAAGAATAGGATATACCCTGTCCGGTTTTGAAATGATACAATGACGTTAATGATCGACTTGAAAGGGAAGACCGTTCTCATCACAGGAGGAGCGCGGCGGCTGGGTCGCTTGTTTGCCCTCGCCTGCGGACGCGCAGGCGCGAATGTCATCCTTCATCATGGACATTCCCCCGCCGAGGCTGAAACCGTGCGGGAAGAGATCGCTTCATTTGGCGCTCAGGCCTGGGTGCTCGCTGCCGACCTGTCCCACCCTGAAAACGCATCCACATTGATCGAGCGCGCCAGCGAGTTAAGTCCGCTTTATGGGCTGGTCAACAGCGCATCGATTTTCGAGCCGCTCACCGTTCACAATACCTCGCTCGCAGATTGGGAGCGCCACCTCGCCATCAACCTGACCGCACCGTTCCTGTTGTGCCAGGCATTTGCAAAACGCGTTCATCAAGGCCGCATCGTCAACATCCTCGATTGGCGCGCCCTGCGCCCCAGCGCAGATCACTTCCCCTACACGGTCACAAAATCTGCCCTTGCCGCTATGACGAGATCCCTGGCCCTCGCCCTCGCCCCGCATATCGTCGTCAACGGGCTGGCGTTGGGGGCGATCCTGCCGCCCAGCGACGATCCGTCAGCGCAGGAAAAGGTCATTGAACATGTCCCCGCTCAAAGGTGGAGCGAAGCGGGCGAAGGTGAGGATGCAT
>DAOQBX010000208.1:0-4126 GCA_035340155.1 Anaerolineales bacterium
ATGGCACTGAGAACTTTTACTTTTTCATTCCGCAAATGACTGGCGCTGAAGGAAGCGGGTGGTTCCATGGCGACCAGAGTCAACAGTTGCAACAGGTGGTTCTGGAACATATCGCGCAGTACGCCAACACCATCATAAAACTTGGCGCGGTGTTCGAGCCCAACCTTCTCTGCCACGGTGATCTGGATGTGGTCGATGTAGTTGCGGTTCCAGAGAGGTTCGAAGATGGTATTGGCAAAACGTGTGAACAGGATGTTCTGTACGGTCTCTTTGCCGAGATAGTGATCGATGCGGTAGATCTGGTTCTCGTTTAGCGCCTTGTGGACCTGTTTGTTGAGAGTTACTGCTGATTGTAGATCGGTGCCGAATGGTTTTTCCAACACCACGCGCCGCCAACCGCCGTTCTCGTGTAATTGGCCGGAGGCATCGAGGTTGTCGATGATGGTGGGGAAAAGGGTTGGCGGCAGCGCCATATAAAAGAGACGGTTCGCATCGCCTTCTTCGGAAGCGGTGAGGTTTTCCGCCAGTTTTTGAAAATCGCCGACCTCAGTGTATTTGCCGGTTTGGTAATGCAGGTTCGGCGCGAAAACGTGCCACTCCTCTTTGGTGAATTCGTATCCCGCAAATTCCTGCATGCCTTTGAGCAAATGTTCGCGGAATTGTTCGTCGGTAAAGGATGTGGCCCCGAAACCGTAGATCTGGAATTTCTTCGGGGTGCGCCGCTTACGGAAAAGGTTGAACAGCGACGGGATCAGCTTGCGCTGGGTCAGGTCGCCGGATGCGCCGAAGATGATGATCGTGGTGAGGAGTCCGTTATAAGGTTGGGTGTTCATAAGGGTAAATGGTGATTGGTAATTAGAGATGGGATGTCAAATTACCAATTACCAATCTCCAATTACTATTTCTTCTTCATGGCATGCCCGCCGAACTGATTGCGCAGCGCCGAAAGCATGCGGGCGGGATAGTTCTCTTCGTCACGGCTGGCGAAGCGCATTTGGAGCGCCAGGGTGATGACCGGCGCAGGTACGTCAAGGTCGATGGATTCAAAAACGGTCCAACGGCCTTCACCGGAGTCTGCCACCCAGGGTTTGATATCTTTGAGTTCGGTGTCTTCGTCGAGGGCGCGGGCGGCGAGGTCGAGCAGCCAGGAGCGGACCACGCTGCCGTGCTGCCAGATGTGGGAGACTTGGGCAAGGTCAAGGCCGAATTCGGTTTTGTTCTTGAGAATGCCAAAGCCTTCGGCAAAGGCCTGCATCATGCCGTATTCGATGCCGTTATGGACCATCTTCACATAGTGACCTGCGCCATGCGGACCGACACGTCCCCAGCCGAAATCTTTTCCGGGAGCAAGGGTTTCGAAGATCGGGTTGAGTTTGGCTGTCACTTCGGGCTTGCCGCCAATCATCAGACTGTAGCCTTCGGTGATGCCCCAGATGCCGCCGCTGGTGCCGCAATCCACAAAGTCGATGCCTTTGGCTTCGAGCATTTCGGCGTGCTTGATGGTGTCTTTGTAGTTCGAGTTGCCGCCGTCTATGATAATGTCACCGGGTTTCAAGAGCGAGGCGACCTTTTCGATCGTATCGGTGGTGGTTGTCCCAGCCGGGACCATGACCCATACTGCTTTCGGAGAGGAGGTCAATTTGCCGACGGCTTCTTCCAGTGAATAAGCGCCTTCGATGCCTTCTTTGACTGCGCCGTCCACGGTATCTTTTGTGCGGGCGTAACCGATAACGCGATGTCCGCCTTTGGTCAGGCGCTTGGCCATATTCAATCCCATTTTGCCTAAACCGATCAGTGCCAATTCCATTGTGTAAAACTCCTTTGATATGTCGTAGTGTATTAATATGAGATGGTCAGATTGCGAGCCTGACTACGATTGAGATTTATAAAAATTTCCCCGCCGCTTCATCGACCATCCACACCAGTTTTCCATTTACGGGTTGGATGCGCTGCGCAGGAAGTTGTTCCGGGTCTTTCTCGCCAGTTAGGACGCGGCGTAAAGTCTCTGCCTTGCCTGCACCTGTGACCAGGAACCAGATCTCTCTGGCTTGATTGAACACCTTGGGTGTCAGTGAGACACGGTTGGCCGGGCGGTCCTGGTAGTGGGCAGTGACAGCAATTGTAGGCGTATCGCTTTCAACAGGCGAGCCGGGGAATAGTGAGGCGGTATGACCCTCGTCACCCATGCCCAGCAGGACCAGGTCGAAGCGCGGAAAGTCGAACGGCGCGTCAGCGAATCCGCTCAAGGTGGAGGCGTAGGCCCGGGCAGATTGAGCAGGCTCAAGTTCCGATTCGACGCGGTGGATATTCGTCAGCCCGATTTTATCAAAGAGAATTTCGCGCATTGCGCCGTACGTATTGCCGGGATCATCCACAGGTACGCACCGTTCGTCGCCCCAAAAGAAATGCACATGGTTCCATTGCACACTTTCATTGGCGAGTCGTGCGTAGAGTTTCATGGGCGTACTTCCCCCGGAAAGGGAAACCAGAAAACGCCCCCTTGCTTGAATGGCTGCATTGGCAAGGTCTATAAAGGACGTTGCCGCGGCCTGACTTAACTCATCGCTGTCTTTGAAAACTTTTGTGAACATAATTTGCCGATTGTATCTCAGTTGATAAGATCTCGGACTGGTGCTTAGGCAACGTTTATTATCTTTGGGCTGCCCCTTTGCCATACAAGATGGTAATTTCCCGTTGTATAATGTGAAAGCACGGTCTTTAGAATTTTTATCTTAATGTTGAAAGGTGGTGATAACCGGCATAGTTGATCTGGATCGAATCAGAGGAGAGTTTGTGTGACCTGGCCCTGTGTGGGCCCTATTATTTCTATAATCCAGAGGAGACTGATTATGAACGAGATCGTGAAGATTCGGCGAGGCAAAAAGGTTTACAACAAGGCCTTGCTACGACTGTTTTCTGTTTTATTGATCCTTTCTCTTATGATCCTGCCTGCGCACCCCGCACAGGCCTTAATTCCCCCGGCTTATACGCTGCAAGTGCTTCACTATTACGGGGAAAGCGGATTGCTTGGTGTCGACACCGCGCCGATCATGGGCGCCATGATCGATAAGTTTGACGATCAATATGTCAACACTCTGGTCCTTGGCGAAGGGGATAGTTACATCCCCGGCCCGTGGCTGGTCGGCGGCGCAGACCCGTCATTAAATGCAGTACCCGGGATCGGCTCGACAGCGCTTGGGCGTCCTGATATCGCGATCATGAATGCGTTCGGGACCCATGCCTCCGCGCTGGGCAATCACGAGTTCGATCTTGGTTCGCCGATCTTGCAGGGGGCTATTCAAAGTGGCGGCGCCTGGGTAGGCGCGCAGTTCCCCCTGATCACTACCAACTTGAACTTTGCTGCGGATGGCTCTCTGCGCGGCCTTGCGGATAAGGCATTAAACAACAATTTCAATGCTAATAGCTATGCCGGTGCCGAAGCCTCGACCATCAAAGGCAAGATCGCTCCGTATGCCATTGTGACGAAGGGCGGCGAGGCGATCGGCTTGGTGGGAGCGACCACGTTCGAGTTATTGACCAAGACCTCCCCGAACGGTACTGTGCCCAAGGATGATGGCAACCCTGCCACAGATGACTTGCAGGAAGTTGCCGCATATTTGCAGGAGGCTGTGAATTCTCTGAATGCGCTTGGCGTCAATAAGATCGTCATGATCGATCAGCTCGATACCATCGACCGAAATAAAGCGTTGGCTTCGCTTGTTTCGGGTATCGACATCATGGTGGCGGGTGGTGGTCATGAACGCATGGGGGATGGGACGGACACCGCTGTTGGGTTTAATGGGCACACTGCCGATTTTGTTCCGGATGCGTATCCGATCGTGGCTTCCGGGCAGGATGGCAAACCGGTCCTCATCGTGACCACGGATACCGAATATACCTATCTTGGGCGTCTCGTTGCAGATTTTGATGTCAATGGTGAATTGATCGTTGAAAACCTCGACCCGGCCATAAATGGCGCGTATGCTTCTACAGAATCCAACCTGCAATCGGCGTATGGCACATCTGACACGGCCAGCCAGATCATTGCGACCAGCGTGATCGGCTCTAAAGTCAAAGCGATCGTGGATGCCATTGGTGCCGTGATCTCTGCCAAAGATGGCACGAT
>DAOQBX010000209.1:0-4124 GCA_035340155.1 Anaerolineales bacterium
TTTCACGCCCCATAAATTTGGCACGCTGATAATTTTTCCATCGCGGCGGATGCGCCCCTGCCGATGGCTGTTCTCGATCCCGGAGCGGGCCGTGCCGCGCGAGACCCCGCTGCCGATGCTTTTGATATACAACTCCAAATGGGTCGCGCCGGGGAGTTGGCTTGCGGTGTGCGCGATCAAACAATCGGAGGGGACCACATCGAATCCGCCCCCAGGCAGCAGCATCACGCCTGCGCGCTTCGCTGCTTCGTCCATGTTGACCAGCGCTTCGAACTCTTCGATCTCGCCGCTGATGTCCACATAATGTTTTTTATGCCGGATGCAAGCCTCGGCCATTCGTTGAAAAGTCAGCACGAACGGACCGGCGCAATGCAGCACCGCATCCACTTCCTGCAGGGCTGCATCCAGGGCTGCCGTGTTCTCCAAGGCGAAGGCGCGATATTCCAACTTGTGTCTCTCTGCCTGTGCCCGTAGTTGACCTTCATCCCGTCCGGCAAGGATCAAACTCAGGCATGATTTCAACGCCTGTTCTACGATCAAATTTCCCGTATAACCGTACGACCCATACACCAAAACTTTTTTCATGATCGCTCCGTCCATGCAGGATGCGCATATTTTTCTTTGACGAGTTCTTCGGTCCTTTGGATCTCCGATGGAGACATTTCTCCAATCTCGAACCGGATGCCCAACTCCGCTTCAAACCCGTGGACGAGGGACTGGGCGGCAGTCTCCCAGGCGACGCCGACCCCGAGAACGGATTCAACGGTGGTTGCCCGCGCAAGCAGCCTTTCCTTTGCCACGTTCCGCGCGGATTCATCTTCAAAGACCAGCGCATCGCAAATACGCGTCAGGTCGCCGGTCAGCGGCAGAGATCCGTGTTGCAGCACGCCTTCTTTCTTTCGTGCCTGCGCCGAGCCGATGAGTTTCTTCCCATTGACAGTGATCTCATAGGTCGATGGGACCTCAAAACAAACCGGATTCAAATTTTGCTGGGTGTGTCCGTCTTCATGCTCTTTCATTTCAACCGGCACGCTCAGGGATTTAACGGCATGTAACAAGGCCTGCGCAAGCCGGTTATAGGATTCCAACACGCCGCCCGAGAGTACAGGTTCCTCGGCAGGACCAGCCACAGAGTAGGTCAACTCATCGGTGTGCAGGATCGCCCTTCCCCCGGTGACGCGGCGCACTACATCCCAGCCATGTATGTGGAGTCGTTCCACATAAACATCATTGAAGGATTGGGCATATCCCAGCGAGAGACAAGGTGGATCCCATGAGTACAGTCGCAGGGTAGGCATGGCCTCACCGCGATAAATATGCTCAAGGATGGCTTCATCTGCAGCCATGTTCCATGCGCCGCTGGAAGGAGGTGTGTGAAGTAATCGCCAAATGGTCATATGAAAAATAAAATAGTAGGGGCGAAGCATTGCCTCGCCCACTAACTATAGGTTCGAAAATCCTTCCGCTGCCTCTGATAATATCTTCTCATCCATGCTCCCCAGCGGATGGCGAAGCGCCCAGTTGGGAAGACCATGAACTTTGTGCAACAGGCCTTTCAACACCGGCGCAATGGGGGAGTACTGTTCGAGGAAGTGCCGCTGTGCAGTGACTTTGGCCTGCGCCTGTGAGGGGTCTTTACCGGCCTGGTACAGGTCCCACACTTCGCGCAATCTGTCTGAGATGAGGTTTGCCGGAGCTGTGATGGCTCCCTGGGCATGGTTATGAAGCGCATGCTGAAAATAGGAATCGGTGCCGTTCAGGACGAGCAATTCGCTCCCAAAGCGCTGACCGACGGCTGCCGCGAAAGCCTCATCATGCGATGAGTCTTTGATGCCCGCAAAGCGCCCCGGGAATTTGCTCCTGAGTCGCTCGAGCAGATCCAGTGAAAAGCCGATGCCTGTCATCACCGGGATGTGATAACCGAGCAGGTATTTCCCCTGCGGCACGGCGTTCTCGATCAACTCGCTGAACCATTGGAACAGACCCTCTTCACTGGCCTTGCGGAAATAATAAGGGGGCAGCACCACCGTCCCATCGTAGCCGAGTTCATACGCCAGGCGGGTCAACTCTATGGTTTCGGAAAGGCTGGGCGTGCCTGTGCCTGCCAGTAATTTGAATCCGCGCACCTGGTTACGAAAAACGCGAATGGATCTCAGCAACGCCTCGCGCTCTCTCGGCGAAAAGGATGGGCCCTCGCCGGTCGTTCCGAACAGAAGCGCACCGTGGCATCCACGCGAGGCGAGGAAGTTCAGAAAGAGGGGAAGCGATTCAAAATCAAAAGCGGTGTCGGGTTTCCCGGCAGTTTTTGGTTTGCCAAGGTAAGGGGTGACGGCAGCGGCGTACACGCCTGCCAGGGGATGAAGGTCGGTCATGGGCTACTCATTCTCCTCAACGAATTGTTTGGCGGCCTGCTCCGGGGGTTGAAGCGGCTGCCCTTCTTCCTGATATAGATAATGCTGGTGGTCAAGTGTCCAAAGATACAAGTCACCTTCGGCCTTGTCGGGGAACTCATCCAGCAGGCCGCTCTCACGGATGATCTTGACAATCGGCAGATAGACCTTATCGTACCAGTGCGTCACGGCTTCCTGTTCCGAGATGGGGCGTTTGAAATCCAGCCCCATGAAATATTGATGCACCGCAATATGCTCGAGCATGCGGGTGAATCCGTCCGGGATGTTAAGTTTGATATTCGCATCCGGTCGCAGCTTGTCCAGCCCAGTGCGCTCAAGGAATTCTACTTTTGAACCGAGGATCTCAAGATCTTCGGGGCGGATCTCCGGGGTGAGGTTGACACGTGTGGCACACTCGCGCACTTCGGCTTCGATGAATTCCTGTCCTTGCTCGCGAGCCACCGAAACCCGGTGGTGGCCGTCCACTACAAAGTACACCTCGCCGACCTTGTACAGCACCACGGGCGGCAGGTGAACATCCTCATAAAATGCGCGGTCGACTTTTTGCCAGCGGCTGGCGAGCTGGTCTTCTTTGGGAAGAAAGGCACGGTCGAATTCATGGTAGCGGTTCAGACTCCCTGCAATCTGCTCCACGCGGACGGTTTTGACTCCCCTGTAAATTGGACCACCGATCTTCAACTTCTCTTTAATGTCATCATATGAGAGAAGGTTGTTGCGCTGCCCGGAGAGGACCGAGAACACCTGGTTGATAAAGGATTTGAAGCGCGCACGGCTAAAATCGGCGCGGACTCGGGAGGCTATTTCATCTGACATATTTACTCACTTTTTTATTGGTTCGATGGTACTCTAACTTTTTTTGTCGAATTTTCAAGACCCATTTGGGGTATTTCCAGATCAATGACTTTGTAGGGGTAAACATTGATAACGCGTGTCTGCCCGATGCTGCTATCGGAAATGGCGATATTGTTCCGATAGAAATGGGTGTGGCCATGAAAAATATAGCGCGGCTTCGCAAAACGGATCAGCCAGTTCAAGGCTTTGAGGCCGTTATGGGCCGGGTCGTCATCGTCGTGGATGCCGAAGGGAGGGGAGTGGGTAATGAGGATATCCAACGCCCGGCCGTGGCGGATGCGATTGGCCAGCAGTTTGGGTAGCATTCGGAGGAGCCGCCCGTAGGCTTCGGCCTGGGTATATTGGTTGGTGCCATCCGGCCGGTAGCGAATGGATCCCCCAAAGCCGCCGATCAGGCAATCTTTGTGGCGCACCGCTTTCAGGTCCAGGTTTGAACCGCCCTCAGCCCGGGATTTCAGATCATGAAGATTGAAGTCCGGGTCATGGTTGCCGGGTACGTAGAACAAGGGCTTGTTCAATATCGTAACGATGTACTCCAGATAGGTGTAGGGCAGATCGCCGCAGCCAAAAATCAGGTCAATATCCTGAAAATGGCCATTGGAGGCCAGCAGGTAGAGGCGTTCCACAATGTGATCGCTGACGGCTAGGATCTTCACAAGTACAGATTGTGCCGTAGAATGCGTATCCCTGCAAGGCGTTTCATGAACAAAATTGCAATTCACTGGTATTTGCAATTCCCCCCAACGCACACTATAATTCGTATAATCGGATAAACGGATGGAAACAAGGAACATTACCTCACCGATCGGTGGATTTGGAGAACAGAAACCCCGGCAGCAATTGCAGGCGGGGGTGACCCTC
>DAOQBX010000210.1:0-4092 GCA_035340155.1 Anaerolineales bacterium
GGACTTTGTCGTCCGTGCTTCGCCGGTACACCACATGATCCCCAATATCGGCCTGCGGATCGAATTCCCATACAGCAAAAAGTCGATGGCCTATTCCTGCGATACGGAACCCTGCGAGGAAGTCATTCAACTGGCGGCGGGCGTGGAGATGCTTATCCACGAAGCGACCGGGGCCTCGCCGGGGCATTCCTCCGCGAAGCAGGCGGGCGAAATCGCATCAAAAGCGGAAGTTGGGCAACTCTACCTCATCCATTACCCAACCGGGCGGTTTGCAAATGGTGATCTTGTGGCAGAAGCCAAGACAACCTATCGGGGAGAAATCGCCCTTGCCACAGACTTTATGACGTTGGAACTATAAAAAGATCCCCTCTTCCAAACGGAGGAGGGGATCATGTTTACCAGCCGGAAATGTAAGGTTCCCATTCCAGGTTTTCGACCAGATGCTTGCCAAAGATATAAGAAGCGTTTGCAGGTGGTTCTTTTGGAAGATGCAGCAGGGTCATATGCGCTTCATCCACGCGGCGACCGCCTTTGCGGTGATTGCATGGCGAGCAGGCCGTGACCAGGTTCGTCCAAATGTGCTGGCCCCCCATGTGTCGCGGAATAACATGATCGAGCGTCAGGTTCACGTTCCGTTTGCCGCAATACTGGCAGGTATAATTATCGCGGCGAAAGATCTCCCGGCGCGTTAATTTCACGCGCGGACGCGGCCGATGCACTTGAGATTCAAGCCGAATGACAGATGGACGCGGAATCAGTTTTGAAATGGTTTTGATGTGCCCGCGCCCGTTCGCGATCATCCCTGCCTTACCTGCAAGGATCAAGCCTATTGCCCGACGTGTTGTGCAAACGTGGATCGGCTCAAAATTTGCATTGAGCACCAAAACGGGTTCGTTCATGGCTTCTCAATAATCTGCGTGATTATACTTCCAGTTTTTGAAATCCGTAAAAAAGTACGATTACAGGAGCGTTCGAAATGAATATCATGATCTCCGGCGGCACAGGGTTCCTCGGGCAGGCGCTTGCCCGATCCTTTTTAGCCGACGGTCACAAGGTCTTTGTTCTTACACGCGGCTCCCGCAGCAAGGCTGCTGGCGTTCAAGCCGTTCAGTGGGATGGCAGGACCACTCAGGGATGGGGACACCTCATCAACCAAATGGATGTGGTCATTCACCTAGCTGGGAAATCCCTCTCCTCCTGGCCGTGGACATCCGCAACGAAACAGGCTTTCCATGATTCCCGCATCGGACCCGGACTTGTGCTTGCTCAAGCCATTCGGGAAGCGACGCGCCGCCCAAGCCTTTTCATTCAAGCGTCCGGCATCAACCATTACGGGCTAAGCGGCAGCCTCGCCGAAGAATCCACCCCGCCCGGCGACGATTTCCTTGCGCGGCTTACTGTACAATGGGAGGATGTCACGAGGTCAGTGGAAGAATTGGGTGTGCGTCGAGTGATCGTCCGCTCGGCTGTGGTATTGGGAAAGGATGGCGGCTTGCTGGGTCTGATGGCCTTGCCAATTAAACTCTTTGCAGGTGGTCCGCTTGGCTCCGGCAAACAAGCCATGCCGTGGATTCACCTTGCGGATTGGGTGGGTGCCGTCCGTCACCTGATGGCGGATGAGCAGGCTTCCGGCGCGTACAATCTCATTGCGCCCGCGCAAACCTCCAATGCCGAGTTCAACAAAACCCTCGCAGAAATATGCCACCGGCCTTACTGGTTCCCAACTCCGGCCTTTTTATTGCGGAACGTTTTGGGTGAAATGAGCGTCCTCATCCTTGCCGGTCGTTATGCCCAGCCCAAACGTTTGACCGAGTCTGGGTACAGGTTCCAGTTTCCGGGTCCGCGTGAAGCGCTGGCCGACCTGCTTAGTTAAATCCAAGGAGAAATATCGAATGAAGAAAGTTGCCGTTGTAATCCTGATGGTGTTTATCACTGCCTGTGGTTCTTCCTCCCAAAATCAACAACCAGTGTTGCCACAGTTTTTGCCGACCGCCACGGCTTATATCGACCCCTCGTACCCGACGGCGCAGGCCCAGATCGCAGCGGCAGATCAGATCGCCAGCGGCATTGCGGTTCACATGCAGCGCGCATGGGTGGAAGGCAAGAATGTGAATGCTGAGATTTGTTATACCCTGCCAGATGCATCCGATTGGTCGGTGTGGTCGGCCAGCCTGACCTATGCTGGAACGGTATTACAGGAATATGGCACGACCCTCCTCAGCTTTCAAGAGGCTGCGAACGGCCAGCCCGGTTCGCGTTGCGACATGCTGACCTTTGTTGTCCCGCCGGATGCTGACCTCTCGAACTCCATTATTACCATTAACTCCATTGCTGCACCTCCCAAACAGGATGATTACTGTGCGGTGTATATGCCGAAGATCCAACAGGCAATGGTGGAACGCGGCATTGGCATCACGCTGGATTGCTTCGATGTGAACGGAGTGCTAACCATGCAGATCACCACCCGCCCGCCGGAAATGACGCAGGAGCAGGCTGAGCAGATCGTATACAGCGACGAATTCTATACCGTGCCGGGACCCTGGAATTTCCCGTTCAATTTGTCGCAGTAAATTTCTTGTTGTATAATAGCGCCATGTTCGCTTTGAGTTTGACCGACGTTTATTATTATTCGACCCATCCATAGCCCTTTGCGATGGTGTGATTTGAACGCGCCCCTCATCATCGCGGGCGCGTTTTTATTTGGAAATACCCAAAGTTGCGAAACTTTGCGATAGAAAAAAGTTGTATCAGGAGGCACGATGAACATCGAGGAACAAGTTGAATTATTGATGCAGGGCACGGATTACGGCGATGAGGATCTGCAAAAGGCCATGGCCGCCGAACTGCGCGAACGCCTGTTGACCGCGCAAAAAGAGAACCGCCCGTTGCGTGTTTATTGCGGCTACGACCCGACCTCGACCGACCTGCATCTGGGGCATACCATTTCAATGCGCAAGCTGCGTCAGTTTCAGGATCTTGGGCATGACGTGACCTTCTTGATTGGCAGTTACACAGCGCTGGTCGGCGACCCTTCGGATAAGAACAAAGCGCGTCCGGTCTTGACCGAGGAACAGGTCAACGAAAATGCCAAGACCTACGCCGAACAGGCTTTCCGTGTCCTTGACCGCGAGAAGACGAAGATTCGCTACAACGGAGAGTGGTTGTCGAAATTATCCCTAGTGGATTTGATCCGCCTCGGGCAGAATTTCACCGTGCAGCAATTCCTTGCGCGCGAGAATTTTGCCAAGCGTCTCGATAAAGGCGAGCCCATCTACCTGCATGAGACCTTCTACGCGTTGATGCAAGGATACGATGCTGTTGCCATGGAAACAGATGTGCAAGCGGGTGGCTCTGACCAGCTCTTCAATATCATTGTGGCGGGGCGCAAGTTGCAGGACGCCCTTGGGCAGAAACCGCTGGTGGGAATTATCACCGGCATCCTACCGGGAACGGATGGAAACCAGCGCATGTCCAAATCCACGGGTAATATCGTACCCATCAACACCGGCGCAGATGATATGTTCGGCAAGCTGATGTCTGTCCCGGATTCGGCGATGGGAACGTACATGCGCCTGGTTACCCGTTGGAGTCCGCAGGAGATCGCGAAGATTGAAGCGGATGTTGCTTCTGGTGCATTGCATCCGCGTGATGCAAAGATGAGAATGGCGAAGGAGATCGCCAGCATCTTCTACAGCGCGGAAGAAGGTGAATCTGCGCAGGAGCATTTCATCAAGATGTTCCAACAAAAAGAGGTCCCCGATGAGATGCCGGAGTTTGCGTTGACCGCCGGTCAGACCGTCATTGATGTCATCATGGCTGCGAATATGGCGGAAAGCAAGAGCAAGGCGCGCAGCCTGATCGATCAGAAAGGCGTGCGTCTCGATGGCGAAGTGTTGGAGCGCGGCGACGCTCCCTTCCCTCACCCCGGTGTGTTGCAAGTAGGCAAGCGTCGCTTCCTACGGGTTAAATAGAAAAAGACTGCGATGAAGAAATTCATCGCAGTCTTTTTCTTCTGTGGCAGTTTTCTTTTTTTAAGAGCCTTTCTGCCCTGACAGGTTGGACTCGATGAATTTGATTCTATTTTCGAACATC
>DAOQBX010000211.1:0-4064 GCA_035340155.1 Anaerolineales bacterium
ATAAACGACCGACTTGCACGTGCTGGTTATCCGTTGGGCAATGGGTTTAGCGAGGTCATCGCCATCGGCACCCCACAGGATGCGATCAACCAATGGAAGTCAGACCAACCCCATTGGGATGTCATCCTGAATGCGGGAAGTACCGCCATCGGAGTGGGATATGCCTATTCCGCAAATAGTGATTACGGCGGGTACATCACTGTGGATTTTGGAACCCCCTAAAACAAAACGGGCGACCCGATGGGTCGCCCGTAATATTCATGAGCCCGTCCCTGAATAATATCTCAACCCAAATTGCCAGAAGCGATACCCGATGAACATCAGGAATGCGGCGATGAAAGGCGCACCCCAGGCGACGTTCCCGATCTCACGCCCGAGCAGATAACTGGCAGGGTAGAACGAAGCGAATCCGTATGGGATGATCCACGTCAACAGGATGGAGATGGCGCGAGGGTAGATCGTCAGCGGATATTGGGCGAAAAGGTGGTTATCGAAGACGAGACGGGTGACCGGAACCGAGTCCACGACCCAGAAGGCGGAGACGGCCGTGATGAGGTTCAATGCGATGAAGATGAACCCGCCGCTGATGACTGCCACAACGAACATGAGCACCTTAAGCAAAGTCCATTCAACGCCCAGGTCCACCGAGGTCTTGATCACCAACGCCAGGCCAACAATGAAGTTACCGACCCCATCCTGACAGAATCGATCTGCCAGCAAATGAAACAGCGGGTCGATCGGACGGACCAGGAAACGGTCAAAGCCGCCGGTACGGATGTAGACGCGGCCCAGGGTCCACAGGTTATCTGCGAACATGTGGTTGATGGATTTGGTCAGGGTCACGAAACCGTACACCATCAACACCTCGTTATAAGACCAGCCGTTCAGGCTCGGCACTTTTTGCATCACCACCCACACAGCGGCAATGCTCGCCGCCTGCAAAGAGATGGTGGAAGCCGCGCCAAGGATGAAACTGACGCGGTATTCCATCAATGTCTTGAGGCGCTGGATGAGAAAGAGCCAATACAGGTCAATATATCTTGTCATCTCAACCTCCCTGCACCGTGATCTTGCGGACCGCGAAGTGGAACACCAGGTTGGAAAGGATCCACATACCGATAATCCAAACGATCTGGATCAGCCAGATGCGGGGCGCATCGGATAGCGGCGTAATGCCCGACAGCAGTCCGACCGGCACCGCCAGCGCCTGCGCAAAAGGAACACTGAGCACGAGCGCGCGCAGCCACTCCGGCATCATCGCCAGCGGCACGAGCGAACCGCTGAAAAAAATGGTAATGCCTTCGATCAATACACCCAGCCCCCAGATCTCGGTGGTGTAGAACGCCATGCAAGCCAGCACCCACGAGAAGAAGAACATCACCGTGAACCCAAGCAGCGCAGAAATGAGGAAGGCCAGCCAGGTATTAAGATCGGACGGAAACTTCAGGTCAAACAAGAACACCGCCAGCAGCATGATCGGCAGTTGGAAGACCATGCGTGTGACCAGCCCGCCCAATTGCTGGGCGTAATTCATCATCTGAAAATTGACCGGGCGCAACAGGTGATGGATCATCAAGCCTTCACGCAGGTTGCTGCCAAATTCCCAAAGCAGGTCATTGCCCACCAGCGGCATGAAAAAGAAGGCCAGCAAAATGTAATTGATGGTCTGTTCGCGCGTCAGCCCGGAGATGGCTGTGGAGTTGGCATAGATCGCATCCCAGAAAAAATACAGGATCGTGATGCTGATAATGTTCATCACCAGCCCCGCCCAGAACCACAGTTGATAAGCCATGAACATCTTGGGGATCATGGCAAACAAGGCACCATAGACCGAAGCACGACGGTTCAAGGTCTGGATCATTTCGCCTCCATGTCCAATGCGCCGTTGTAGATCTGCTTGACGATGTCGGCGAGGTCCGGCTCGGAAAGTGAGAAATCCTTGACCTCGATCTGATTCATGACCGCGCCCGCCACCTTGCTGGCTGTGCTCACTGTGCGGTCAAACCGGACCTGGACCTTGCGGTCTTCCGCCTTGAGGATCTCGGCCCCTTCGGGCAATTCGAGCGCCTTCGCCTTTTCCACCGTCTCAAAGGTGATCTCACGGAATTTTCCGAAACGCTTCTTGATGGTTTCGATGGGGCCATCGTAGATGACATGCCCACCATCAATGATAATGACGCGCTGACACAGTTCCTCGATGTCGCCGAGATCATGCGTGGTCAACATCACGGTCATACCCTTCGAGCCGCATTCGGTCTTAATGAAATCGCGAATGCGTTCCTTCACGATCAGGTCCAGGCCGATGGTGGGCTCATCGAGGTAGACCACTTTCGGTTGGTGGACCAGGGCTGCGGCGAGTTCCGACCGCATTTTTTGTCCCAGCGACATGTTTCGAACCGGCACGTTGAGCAGATCGCCGAGTTCGAGCGTTTCGGTGAACTGTTCGAGGATCGCCTTATAGCGCGCAGGCGGCACATCATAGATCTTCGCAATCAGGTTCAACGACTCGATCAACGCCAGATCCCACCACAACTGTGTGCGCTGTCCGAAGACCACACCGATCTCGCGGGCGTTGTCCACGCGCTGCTTGTGCGGGTCGCGTCCCAGCACGCGCACCGTCCCGCCCGAAGGCATAAGGATGCCTGTGAGCATTTTGATGGTTGTGGATTTGCCTGCACCGTTCACGCCGATGTAACCGACGATCTCCCCCGCTTCCACCTGGAAGTTGAGTTGATTCACCGCCTTTTTATCTTCGTAACGCGGACGGAACAGTCCCTTTGCCGCGCCCAATAATCCGGGTTCCTTCTTTGGAACCTGAAACACCTTGCTAAGATCATTAACTTCGATGACTGACATTGCGCTACCTTTACATCCAAAAATCAAAAAACCGCAGGCACAAGACCTGCGGTCATAAAAGCAAAACCCGAAAAGATCAACTTAAACGGTCGTCATGACAGGAGGTACTTGCATCACATAATATTCGTTCATTTTTACGATCTTCACAAGACAGTACCTCCTTTCCTTTGGAATTTTCAGTAGTGTAGCACAATTGGAAAACCCAGACAAGCATTCTACAGTGGGGTTTTATCAACAAAAAACTATCCAACCACACCCAGAGGCTGAGGTTGATATTCGGGGAAGACGTCGCTGGTGGCGGGGTTGTTCAAACGCTTCGACAACACTTCAGAGAGCACATCGCGGTAATCAGTGGTCACTGCCAAGTCACCGGGACCAATGAGTTGACCTTCCTCCAGCCCGGGCCACTGCCCGTGGACTTTGCCGCCATCCACGTTGCCGCCCAAGACCATCATCATGCTGCCGTGTCCGTGATCGGTGCCGAGGCTGCCGTTCTCGTAGGCGCGCCGCCCAAACTCAGACATGGTGACGGTGGTCAGTTTGCTCATGTGGTCTGCCATATCAGCATGGAAGGCGGCGAGACCTTCGGCAAGGTCTTTCATCAGGTTCGGCATGAGACCGGTCATTGAGCCTTGGGTGAAGTGTGTGTCCCAGCCGCCGAGGTCAATGGCTGAGACTTCGAGACCGACTTCCGATTTGATGAGCATGGCGGTTTGTTTGAGAGCAAGACCAAATTCAGTCTCGGGATAGTTGGCAACAGACTGGTAATTGGTGGGGTCAAGTTTTTGGAGGGTATCCATGATGGATAGCGTATCTTGACCCAAAACATCATCTTGATATACGTAATTCAACGCGGCGCGCATTTGTTGCAGAGCGCGTACATCGCCACCGAGGTGAAAGTCTGCGATGGAGCGTAATGCAGAGACAGGCACACTTCCGCTCAGGCTGCGCTGCGGACGGGTGCCCATGCCCACGGCTCGCAATGGCGATGAGTTGCCCGTGTTCAACGTGGCGAGGTGGCGCCCGATCCAGCCCGAGGCGGGACCCCGTTCATCGTCCACGCCGCGTTCCATCAGTTCCATCGCTTTGAAGTGACTGCGCGATTCGTCGGGCGCGCCACAGGCGTGGATGATGGCGAGTTGTCTGCTTTGCCAGGCTTCGAGCAGTGAACTCATATTCGGATGAAAACCAAAGAAGCCATCCAAGTC
>DAOQBX010000212.1:0-4021 GCA_035340155.1 Anaerolineales bacterium
CGGAGGCCGTTCAAGCCTTGAAGGAATTGATCGCCAGCAATTTCGGCGAGGAAGCGGCATGAACGTCATTCAGGGCATCGGCGCTTCCTCCGGCTTTGCCGTTGGGCCTGCTTTCCTTTACACGGAAACCCTGCCCACCATCGAGCCCAGGCGCATCGATTCCATTGACGAAGAACTCGCCCGCTTGAAGGGCGCCTTGGAAAAGGTCGGGGCGGATCTCGAAGCCCTGGAAGCAGAGACCCGCCAAAAGGTCGGCAAGGCCGAAGCGGAGGTGTTCGCTGCACACCGCATGTTCCTTGTCGATCCGTCTTTTACCGGCGAGATCGAAAACTCCATCCGCGAACACAGCATACAGGCCGAAGCCGCAGTGCAGGGCGTGTCGCTTAAACTGCGCGAGACCTTCGAAGCCATGCAAGACGATTACTTCCGCGCCCGCGCCGCAGACATCATGGATGTGGGCACGCAGGTCATCCGCGCGCTGCTGGGAATTTCAAGCAAAGGCCTGGAACAGATCAAGGAACCCCTGATCGTGATCGCGGAGGAACTTGCGCCTTCAGACACAGCCCGCATGAACGCCTCCCTCGTGCTTGGGCTGATCACCAGTCGCGGCGGGAAGTCTGGTCATGCGGCCATTCTTGCGCGCAGCTTGGGCATCCCGGCGGTGGTTGGCGCAGGGACGGAGATTCTCAAAGTATCCACTGGCACGCTGCTCATCGTCGATGGCGAAGCGGGAAGAATTATCCTAAACGCAGATGAAGACACCAGATCCGATTATCTCAACCGCAGAAACCAGCAAGCCTCCCTGCTTTCAGACGCGCTGGTGGGCGTGGACGAGCCAGCCATCACACAAGATGGCATAAGGGTCGAGGTGGCGGGGAATATTGGCTCGATGACAGAGGCAGGCCGCGTGGTTGAGTTTGGCGGCGAGGGCGTCGGTCTATTGCGAACCGAGTTCCTGTTCCTTGACCGCCTGACCGCTCCCACAGAAGAAGAACAATACGAGACCTATGTTGGCATCTCAAAGAAATTGGGCAACCGTCCGCTGATCATCCGCACTCTCGATGTGGGCGGCGACAAACCCCTGCCCTACCTGCCCGTGCCGCATGAAGACAATCCGTTTCTGGGAAATCGCGGTTTGAGGCTGTGCCTCAGCAAACCGGACCTGTTCAAGATCCAGCTGCGTGCGATTCTGCGCGCGGCATATACTTGTGAGATCAAGATCATGTTCCCGATGGTGACCACGGTCAGCGAAGTTCGCAAGGCCAGGACGCTTATCGAGGAAGCGCGCGCTGAGATCGCCGCGACCAACCAGCAATCTGGAAATCCGCAAGTCGGTATCATGGTCGAGGTCCCTGCTGCGGCTGTGGCTGCCGACCTGCTTGCTACAGAAGTGGACTTTTTCAGTATTGGCACGAACGACCTCACCCAATACACCCTGGCTGTGGACCGTACCAACCCATCTGTGCAAAATATCGCGGATCATTTCCATCCTTCTGTGTTGCGCTTGATCCAAAAGACCATCCAGCAAGCGCACAAGCACGGCGTGTGGGTGGGGTTATGCGGCGAACTGGCCGGTGACCCACTCGCCACTCCCCTGCTGCTGGGCATGGGCCTGGATGAGTTCAGCATGTCCTCCGGTTCGATTCCCTTCGTAAAACGGGCGATCCGAAACTGGAGCCGGGAAGAAGCCAGCCATCTGGTGGATGAAGCCCTTGAACAGGAAGATGCGCAGGGCGTCATCAACTTCCTCAAGAAGCACGTGAAAAAAGAATTGGAGAATCAATGAGCAGCACCCCAACTTGTGAAGAAATTCTGAACGAACTTGCGAAGACATTCAACCCGGACGCCGCCCGGGGATTGAATGTGGATGTTCAGTTCATCTTTAGCGGTGCACAATCCGGGACCTTTTCCCTGCATCTCGCCGATGGGAAATGCACAGTCAACAAAGGGGAGTTGGACTACGCCCGCCTGACCATCCGTGTGGACGTGAACGACTGGCTGGACCTGCAGAACGGCAAGTTCAATTGGACCGAGGCCATGATGCAAAGGAAGTTTATGGCCACCGGCAACTTCCCCCTGCTGGCAAAACTGCCGCAGATCTTCAAGATCGGATAACCATGGCAAAACCTACTCCCCTTCAGATCGAAGCGATCCTGGAAGAAATGGGAGAAGTGGGGCGGCATCTCCATCAGATGGGTGCATGCGAAGGCGGTGCGGGGAATATTTCCGCCGGGGTGCGCGATGCGCTTGAATTCCGTCACCTCTTTCCCATTGAAGACCAGATCCAACTACCCGATCCTGTGCCCGGCCTGGCCGGGATGACCTTCATCTGCTCTGGCTCGGGCTGTCGCCTGCGCGACATTGAGAAATATCCCACCGCCAATATGGGCTGTCTCGTCGTCAACGAAGGCGGTCTGACCGGCCAACTCTTTACCGGCCAGGATCGTCAATTCACCCGATTGACCAGTGAGTTCAATACCCATCTCGCGGTCCATAACAATGAAATGTCCGGTGGGAAGTTGCCCTATCATGCCGTGCTGCATGCCCAGCCGCTTTACCTCACTTTCCTCAGCCATATCGAGCGTTATCAGAACGAAAAGTTCTTCAACCACAATCTATTACGCTGGGAGCCGGAGACCATTTTCCAATTCCCACAAGGCTTTGGGGTGTGCGAGTACGCGCCACCCGGAACTGCTGAAATGCAGGCAGTGACGGTCGAAGCCATGCGGAGTCACACCATTGCGGTCTGGTGCAAACATGGTGTAATGACCCGTTCGAATGTGTCCATGATGCAGGCTTTTGACCGCATTGAATATGCCGAGACCGCTGCGCGATACGAACACTTCAACTTGTCGATGGGCGAACCCAGTTCGGGCTTATCAGTGGATGAGATCCTGGAATTTTGCAAACGTCATAACGTGGACCAGAAAGTTTTCTAACAAAAACCGCCCGCACAGTCAGCGGGCGGTTTTTGTTCGTGGAATGTTAGAATACTCAAAACCTTATCAGGATGCCTGCCATGTTCCAATCTGACCTGTTCAAGTCTGCCAATCAATTCTCCACGTTGGATGATGCCCTTAACGCCATCCGCAATTTGAAAAATGACCCGCTCTCAAATGCCGGGACGAACATTGTCATCAGCCGCGGCAATCCACAGGCCAGGTTGCTCATCATCGGCGAAGCGCCCGGCCCTGAGGAAAACATCAAAGGCAAACCCTTCGTAGGACGCGCCGGACAACTACTCGATAAAATTTTGCAGGCCGCAAATTTCGACCCGGAGACCGATGTGTACATCACTAACTCCGTCTTCCGCCTCCCACCCGGCGACGATGGCAAGGCCTTCCGTAAACCGACCGACGCCGAGATCGATTTCTACCGGCCCTATGTGTACGAGATCGCGCGCCTGATCGACCCGCTCATCATCCTGCTGACCGGAAATGTGGCCTGCCAATCCATCCTCAAAAAGACCGGGATCACCTCCCTGCGCGGCCAATGGACCCAGTCGGGCGAGCGTTGGATCATGCCGATCTATCACCCTTCCTATCTGTTGCGCAACCCTGCGCGTGAACCTGGCTCGCCCAAAGCCCAAATGTGGGACGACATCCGCGAAGTACGCCGAAAGTATGATGAGTTGCTCAACAAGTAAATCCAGACCGCTCTTGGTATAATTCCCGCCTACGAATTTAGGAGTACGCATGAAATATCACATCTGGACCGAAGGCTGCCAAATGAACGTCGCCGACTCGCAACGGGTCGGCTCGTCATTGGAACACCTCGGTTACACCCTGACCGACCTGCCCGAAGAAGCGGATGTCATCGTTTTAAATACCTGCGTCGTTCGCCAATCCGCCGAAGACAAGGCACTGGGTCGAGTCAGTTCGTTCAAGAAACTCAAAGAAAAGAACCCCGATCTCGTCATCAACCTGATGGGTTGTCTCGTCGGTGTGCGTGGCGCGGAAAAGTTAAAAGCCAAACTCCCATATGTGGATGTCTTCTCGCCGCCGTCCGATCCGGCGCCTTT
>DAOQBX010000213.1:0-4009 GCA_035340155.1 Anaerolineales bacterium
AACGGGCTGTCTTTTTCGTTTTCATCCAGGCAGGTTTACGGGCCGCCGCGTTTTTGTAGATGGGACAGTCCGAGGTGTGCGCGCCGGGCAGATACCCCGTGGACATGAGGAATTCGTTCACGATCTCGCCGCCGGTGAAGACGAAGGTCTTCTTGAACAATTTCGTCCACTCGTCCCTGGTGAGCGGATGATGCGCATCGAGCCAGCCTTTGAAGGAACCGTATTCCTTGCGCAGGTCGAGGATCCTCTGCGCGTTGACGATGGCGGCATTAACCTTCAAACGGTTACGAATGATCCCTGCATCGGCCAGCAGACGGGCGCGGTCTTTTTCGGTATATTTCGCCACCTTCGCAATCTTGAATTTGTCGTAGGCCTTATGGAAGTTCTCCGCTTTCTTGAGAATCGTGATCCACGACAACCCGGCCTGGTTGATCTCGAGTACCAACCGCTCAAAGAGTTCATCGTCGTTGTCGATGGGGAATCCATATTGGGTATCATGATAAATTTTGTTGAAGGTATCTTCCGGGTGGGTCAGGCAGTAATCGCAGTAGGTGGTCATGATGCGATTTTACTATGGCATCGGCTGCCATGTCAGGAAGAAGGTCGGCCCACCTGCGGAATTGTCCGGGTCGAAAACATCCACGTCGATCTCATAGGTCTCTCCGGGTATCAGGACCAGGTCGGGCATTTCCACATGGCTCACGTCCCATTCAAAACGTTTGGAGTAGAGGATCTTTCTGTGCAGGGAAACATAGACCTTGTACCACTTATCCGCGCTGATATCGGATGGCGGAACCCAATCCACTGCCAGGCCATTGCCCACCTGAACAGCTTGGATATCGGTCACGGGCGTCAACATCGAAAATATGTAATCCAGTCTTTGTTCAAAGACCAGTTGATCGCCCTTGTAATAAGAGAACAGATAGGTGCCATCCACCGGGTAACCGCTGCCCTCCGGTCCATACAGCACCCAGCGGCGGGTGACCTCGCCTGAGTAGGGATTGATATTGAAATCTTTGTTCAAATGGTACACCTGCCCGTTGGGCGTGGTCGTGGTGACATCGGTCAGGTCCCACAGGAAACAGGTCTCCAGTTCAATAAAATTCTGACTGCAGTTCGATTTGTATTCGAAAGCGGGTGTCCCCACAAAGTTGCGATTGGCCATCACGGTGGGATACGCCGCTTCGTAGACTCCAAAGGAGGCGTACAAGACAATATCCGGGAGTTTCGCTGTGGCTGGCTGACCCTCTGAATCCAGCGTCCAGACCCGCACATCGTCAACGCACATCTTCAGACCCTTCGAGGACACAATGGAAGCCGACCCATTGGCGCGGTGGCTGGCATTGGCTGAGATCATGAGTTCATTGTTGATAAAGAATTTGATGTGGTTTCCGGTCAGTTCCAACCTTATTTGGTACCACTCACCGTCCCGGATCGAGGCGAGTTTTCGATGCCCGTACCCCTCGTATGGCTCGCTGAACTGCAGGTCGTACATCAGGGTGTCAAAGTTGACGGTGGCGGAATACCCGATGTTCGTGTAAGGCTCCATCCTGGCAAACAGGGTGACATAGGCATCGTCCAATTTGCCATGCTCCAGCGATTTGACCCTGGCCTCAACGGCGTAATCCGTCCAGGTGCCCCGCCCGAACGCGGCTGGATAAAATTCATCGGCGTTCGGGTTGCAAAGGACGTGATTGCCATCCGCTTCGGTGGTCACCTGCCACTTGGGGATGTTCGATACGACCGCCGGGTCTCCTGACTCGAAATCCTGAAAGAACAAGATCGCATCGGCTGCGACCTC
This sequence comes from Anaerolineales bacterium, assembly GCA_035340155.1. Lineage (GTDB taxonomy): Bacteria > Chloroflexota > Anaerolineae > Anaerolineales > Villigracilaceae > Villigracilis. The sequence continues at coordinate 1,802 of DAOQBX010000213.1, forward strand.
GAAACTTTCGCTCTGTTCAAGGGGAAGGGGGGTGGGTGTGGGTGACGGGGATGCCACCGGGGTTGCGGTCGCTGGGGAGCAGGATGTGATCAGGATGACAACAAGGGCCAGCAGAAATTGCGATCTGAACATTGGAAGGCCTTTCCAAATAAAGGGAAAGCGCACAAAGTATTTGAATTATCTCATCCCGTCTTTGACATTACAGAACAGGATGGGCATAGTCAAAGGCAGGGGCGCTATTGAAGTTCGGTCATTGTAGGTGAGTGATTTCAATATTCTTTCTTGATGTACTTCACCCCATCGAGGTCTTTGAAGTGTTCATCCTGTGTCCAAAGGGTGGCGTTGTACAGGCGGGCGGTGGCAAGGATGATGCTGTCTGCCATGGCAAGTTTCAGTTCGGTGGAAATTTGCGCGGCATTAATCGCAACCTGACGGTCAAGGTCTGCCAGGGTCCCGGATGACATTTGCCCAATGAGTTCGAGGGCGGTTTCTTCGCCAAATTGCCGCAGGACGACCTTGAACACTTCGTAAAGACATACCGTAGGGACAAGCAGGTTTTCCACATCGCGAATGGGACCTTTGAAGAACTCTGCATTTTCACCATCGGCGGCATATTCGACCCAGCCCGACGAATCGACGATGTTCATCTGCGTTGCTCATCCATTTCTTCGCGCAGGGTACGGGCATCTATCCCCTTTAGCATGCCACGCGCCTTTTCGATGGGCGGGACGATCACCACACGCAATGTGCCATTGTAGGGAATGAACATGATCTTTTGCCCGGGTTTCAGGTTGAACTGCCGCCGCACTTCGCGTGGAATGACAACTTGATATTTGCTTGAAATGGTAACCGCTTCCATCTTACTTTCTCCTTATCGAAAAGAAATCGTAAAGCGATTATATCACTGTACAAATGTCATTGCGAGGAGCGGAGCGACGAAGCAATCTTCTTGTCAACGGAGGTTTTTTAATTAATACTCACCCGCAAACTTCTCATGGACCCAGAGGAATTCCTGGCGTTTGTTCATCACGCGGACCCCTACCCCACCGTTCGAATCTCGCGCGGCATGTCAGAGAGACTCTCCGCGCCGGTTTCGGTGATGACCATATTGTCTTCAATGCGCACGCCGTTGCGCCCGGTCAGATAGATGCCGGGTTCCACGGTGAAGGCCATGCCGGGTTCAAGGATCTGCATATTGTCGCCGCGCATGTAGGGCGCTTCGTGCCCTTCCATGCCAATGCCGTGGCCGGTGCGGTGCGTGAAATACTTGCCATAGCCCGACCTCTCGATGACATCGCGGGCGGCCTTGTCCACATCCGCGCAGGGGATGCCGGGCCTGGAAGCGGCGCGCCCCGCAGCGTTCGACTCCTGCACGATCTGATGGATCTTCTGATACTCCGCATCCACCTTGCCCACCGCAAAGGTGCGGGTCAGGTCCGAGATATATCCGTCATAGGCCGCGCCCCAATCCACCACCAGCAAGTCGCCGGTCTGAAGTTTTCTGTCTGTTGGAGATGCATGCGGGTTGGCGGAGTTCGGCCCGGAGGAAACGATGGGCGCAAAGGGGATCTCCGACTCGGAACCGTGCTTCAACATCTGCACCACCAACTCTGCCGCCACCTCTTTTTCGCTCATGCCGATCCTGATCTGGGGGAGCGTCACTTCGAGTGCATCCTGTGCGATCTTTACCGCCACGCGCATCGCCTCCACTTCGGCCTTGTCCTTGCGCAGCCGCAGGTCTGCCAGCACATCGCTGGCGTCGGGGAAGTCCGCTTCGGACGCGCCGGATCTCACATGACTGTACTCCAGTAAACGGAGTTGCCGCGGTTCGACTCCAATGCGCTTCCCATCCAGGCCGAGAGCCTGGGCCGCTTTTCTGAAAGCGTGGTCCCACTCGGAGGGATTCTCGCCATAGGCGAAGGCCTGCACCTTGTACGGGAAGAGGTCCACTTTAGGCAGTTCGAGTTCGGGCAGCACTAATACGGGGTCCGTGCCCGGCGCGACGAACAGCACCACCGGCCGTTCCATCAAATGGAAGTTCAAGCCGCTGAGATACTTCAGCGTGGGTCCCGGGTTCAGGATAACCGCATCCAGGTTCGAGGCGCGGAGCGAAGCGGTGAGAAGGTCGAGGCGGCGTTGAGTCATGAGAGTCTCCTAGTCTTGTTTGTGTTTGAGTTGCGAAAAAATATACGTGATCCAATCCACCAC
>DAOQBX010000214.1:0-3994 GCA_035340155.1 Anaerolineales bacterium
AGTTCCTGAGCAGATGCGGTTTGAAGCGCGGCTTTTTCCGCTGCAGATTTGGACCTGTTGACCGCCCAGTGATTCAAGTCCATGCCGTACGCTTCGAACTCCGCCGACAGTTGACCGACGAGATGCCCCATGCCTGAGCCAACCTCCAGCAGACGCGCTCCGCTCCGCCCATGGCGCCTGGCCAGCATTGCAAAGAAGCGGTTCGACCACCAATACATACTGTACCTGGCAAAGGTGATATTGGCGTACGTGTGGGTGAAAAAATATTTTTCGTCGAAGGCCATGGGGAATTGTGAATTAATAATTGTCCGTCGACAATTATTTCTTTCTGGCAATATAGAATGTGAACGTCCCGTCATCCACGGGTTCGGGGGATGCGTATTTTTTTACATAGGCCAAGGTGGCAGCCAGGTTCCAACGGGTGGGCGAGATGACCCATTTACCGGTCAACACCTTCGCCACCACAGACGGCAGCCCAAAATAGTGGCCCCATTCTAACACGCGCATTGAGGCGGGCGAAAAATAATGCCACCAGCGCTCAAGCGTGAACCCGGCCGCATGCAGACGCTTTTCCCATACATCCGGTTCATCCGCATGGTGGACGCGCGAGATCTTGCGGAACCAATCCTCATATGGCTTGCCGAAGACTTTGGTCAGCGAGAGCGCGGAGAAATAGCGCGTGTTCGGCACGCAAAAATAGAAAGGCGCGCCCGGCCGCAATACGCGGGCGGTTTCCGCCAGTACCGCATCGATATGCGGGATATGCTCCAGCACGGAATTGCTGAGGCCACTGGCAAAATGGTTCGAAGGAAAGGGCGTGCGCGAGCCATCCGCTTCGACGAGTGATTCGTAGGCGTTGTATTGTTTCGCCTCGCGCATCGAGAAACGCCACGGGTCCAGACCGACATCGAGTTTCCGGTCGAAGGTCAGCGAGGCAAAATGACCATCGCCGCAGCCTACATCATAGACCGGGGACGGCAGAGGCAGGTCCTGATAATACGAAGACTCCACGGCCCGCAAAAAACCGCGGAAGTACGGCAGTGAACTGACCTGAAGAAAAAGAAAATCCCTGGGCACTCTATCTACTTTCCGCAGCAGGTTTGATGATCCAATACGCCAGCGAACCCAGCACAGGAATAACACAGATGATCAGCGCCCAGATCGCCAAAGGTGTGCCCGTCAGTCTCTTCCTGCCAAGGTCCACCAGCGTTGCGATCGGGAAGGCCAGCAAAAAAATCACGACCAGCAATTGGGTAAGCAATAATCCAGCATTAATACCTAGCGCTTCCATGGTCTATTTTTTCTTCCTCTTCAGATTTTCGAACAATCTTTCATATTCTTGCGCAATGGTATCGGGGTCATACACTTCCTTGATGAACTCCGGGTTGCCGCGATATTTTTCCTTGTGATCGAGCACTTCAAGGATGGAGTTCGCCAGGCTTTCAGCGTTCCCGATCTCAGACACCACGCCCATGTTGTGCATCTTCACCGGCTGGCGGACTCCCGGCAGTGCGGAGGGCACGCTCGGCACACCGTTCATCATCGCTTCGATCTGGACCAGGCCAAAGGCCTCGGTCGAGTTGAGCGATGGCACGGTCAACACATCGAGGTTGGGATAATAGGCCGCCATCTGGATCGGGTCGAGGTTGCCCAAAAATGTCCAATGACCCTGGTTCTCATATTCGCGGATGCGCGGCATGAGCCGGTCGGAATAGGCCTGTTCGCCCATCACATTCTGGTAAGTCCCGGCGAAGAGAACCTGCGCCTTGGGATATTTTTTCAAGATCGCGGGCAGCGCGTCCAATAAAACTTCCACGCCTTTTTCGGAGGCGAAACGCGCCGCCATGCCGATGACCGGCTTGCGCTCATGGGTCAGGTGATTCCCGGCAAAAGCGGAGACCGCTCCCGGCGCAGGAACGGGCAACTCAACGGGCGGCAGGATCGGGGTCAGTTTTGAAGCGTAACGCGAAAGGTAGGGAGAATTATCCGCGTAGTCCTGGGTATAGGTCACGATGTGACTCGCCAAAATCCCTGCCATGTTGTTCTGGAAGTTCAGGATGAAATTGACAAAACGATTGAAAAAGCCCTGCGGCAATTGCACATCGCAGTGATAGGTGAGCACGGCGGGCTTGCCGAACAGGCGCGCACGGAAAGCCACACCTGGCGCATCGAACTGTGGCAGATGCATTTGAACCACATCATGGGTCAGGGCCAGGCCGGTGGCGACAAAGCCGAAGGAAGGTGCGATCACCCCTTTGCTGACCCGCGCTGCCACAGGTACGCGGATGACCTTTACGCCATCCATCATTTCCTGCCGCGGCAGAGATGGATCGTACTGTGTGGTCATAACCGTGACTTGATGGCCGCGCTTCACGAACGCGCGCGCAAGTCGTTCGGCATAAATGGTCAGGCCGCTGGTATGCGGTCGGTAATACGTAAGGACAGTGAGTATTTTCATTTTTTGTTTCGGGTGGGTCTCTTGGGCTGGGTCCGCACCACCTGGACCGGATACGGAACTTCCACAGAATTCTTTCTGAAGATCTGCTGGATGCGTGTCAATGCCATGTCTTTGGCGACCGTATGCGGGTTGAGTACGGTATCGACCCAGAAGAAAACGGTCAGGTCGATGGAGGAAGCGCTGAAGGTATGGAAGAGTACTTGCGGCGCGGGCGTATCCATATATCCCGGCACATTGCGGATCTCGGACAGGATCATGGTGCGCACCGCTTCAGGGTCAGACTCATAAGAGACTGATACGGGCAGGTCCACGCGGCGGCGGTTGGCGCGGGTGTAATTGATAATGGGCTGCGAGAGCACATCGGCATTGGGAAGGTAGACCAACAAGCCATTGAGCGTTTTCATCTCAGTGGTACGCAAACCGATCTTCAACACGGTGCCGTCATACCCGGCCAGGCCCGCATCGTCCCCGACCTTGAAAGGCTGTTGGATCAACAGAATGATCCCGGAGGCAAAGTTTTGCAGGATGTTCTGCAGGGCAAACCCAACGCTAAAGCCGATGATGCCCAGACCTGCCAGAAAGGCCGTCACATTGAAAAAACGCTGTAACGCAGCAATGACCCCGACAGTGATGATGGTCCACTTAACGATACGGGAAAGGAGTTGGGTCGCCCCTGCCTCGGCATTCTTGCGCTCAAGCACGCGCTGCAAGAGTCGGCCCAGCCACACGCCCGCATAATAGCTGCCCGCCAGGATCAATAGGGCGATCAGAATATCCGGGATGGCGGACATGAAACCGATGGCGAGTCTTGAGAGATAGAGCTGCATGCGATCTCCGCAAAATTAGAACAATGACCTGTTCTGCTTCACCCAGTCGAACAGCCTGTTCACCCCTTCATCCACGCCGACCATCGGCTCCCAGCCAAGTTCCTTCTTCGCCTTGGAGATATCAGCGTAGAACACACGCTGGTCGCCGGGGCGCCAATCGCCGCGCGCGACCTGTAATTTTTTACCGAGCAAGGCCTCCAGTTTTGGCCCGAACTCAGCCCAAATGGACATGACGTTGGCAGGTCCACCGCCGAGGTTGTAGACATTTCCGCCCGCTACATCGATCTTTTCCACGGCAAGGTCATACGCCTGCACCAGATCACTGACATGTAGAATATCGCGCACCTGTTTACCATCACCGTAGATGGTGAGTTGACGTTCCATCACCGCGGCGATGATGAACCACGCCACCCAGCCCTGGTCTTCAATGCCGAACTGGCGCGGACCATAGATGCAGGATTGGCGGAAGACCACTGTCGGCAGGTCATAGATACGGGCATAATCACGCACGTATTGGTCGCCCGTGCCTTTGGAGCATCCGTATGGCGAATGAAAATCCAACGGCTGCGTTTCAGGGCAGCCGCCAATTAGGTCCTTATAACGCCAGCGCGTGGCTTCTTCATAAAGTTCCACATCCTCCATGCCGCCGTACACCTTATTGGTCGAGGCATAAATAACGATGGGCTTGCGGCCTGATAAACGTGCCGCT
>DAOQBX010000215.1:0-3990 GCA_035340155.1 Anaerolineales bacterium
CGCGGTCGCGGAGCGGCGGCAGCTCGAGCGTGACGACGTTGAGCCGGTAGTACAGGTCCTCGCGGAACTCGCCGTCCTCGGCCGCCTCGGCGAGGTCCACCTTGGTCGCCGCCACGACCCGCACGTCCACCTTGACCTGCCGATGTTCGACACTGTCTCTTCTGATGACCATTACACGGGTCATAAGGCGGCGGCCTTTGGCGGCACAACCACCGCCATGGATTTTGTCGTGCTGGAAAATGAAGGCTTCGAACACTCCGTGGATCTGTGGATGAAGAAGGCGGAGAAAGCCGCCATCGACTATTCCTTTCACATGAACCTGACCCGGTTCAACGACAAGATCGCCAATACCATCCCATCTCTCATGGACATGGGAATCCAAACGCTCAAGGTCTTCACCGCTTACAACGGACGTTTGCGGTTGGACGATGGCGGCATTTTTAAAGCGCTTCAGATCGCAAAAGACAACGGCATGCTGGTGATGGCACACTGCGAGAACGGTGATGTCATCGAAACGCTGACTACAAAAGCATTGGCCGAAGGGCGCACCACGCCAGAATGGCATGCACTTACCCGTCCGGCTTGGGGAGCGGTGGAGGCGACCCTGCGCATGGCAGCCATGGCTGAGCAGGCAGACGCGCCGGTGTATATCGTCCACATGAATGTGAGCGGCGAAGTGGATATGCTCGAGTATGCCCGTGCACGCGGGGTTAAAGTGATGGGTGAGACCTGTCCGCAATACCTGTTCTTCACTGAAGAACATCTGCGCCGCCCCGATGGCGCCAAGTGGATCTGTTCCCCGCCGATGCGCACCGAGGCGGATAACTCCCGTATTTGGGAAGGGCTGCATCAAGGCCTTTTGCAAACCATCGGCACGGATCATTGTCCCTTTTATTTTGACGGTACCCGGCCCATCGTCTACGAAGGAAGCGAGATCGCCATCCCCGGCAAGGAGTTGGGACGTGATGACTTCACCAAGATTCCCAACGGCCTGCCCGGCATCCAGGATCGTATGCCGGTTTTATGGACGTATGGTGTGCTGGCTGGGCACATTACGCCGAATCAGTTCGTGGCGTATATGTCCACCAACCCGGCCAAGATCTTCGGGCTGTATCCGCGCAAAGGGGCGCTCGTCCCCGGGGCTGATGCAGATATCGTGATCTGGGACCCGGAGAAACAGGTCAAATATGGGGTGGCGCACTCGCATCAGCGCACCGACTACAGCCTCTACGAAGGCTGGGAGTTGATGGGCTATCCCGAGAAGGTCTTCCTACGTGGCAAACTGATCGTGGATGGCGAAGAGTGGAAGGGCAAACGCGGAGATGGTCAATTCCTGAAGCGCGGCGAAGGCGAAGTTTTATAGGTCGATCTGATGATTATTTTAGAGGTAAAGCATGGCCACAAAAAAGCCGATCATTCATTGCGACGCGCTCGTCGTTCACTGTATGGACTACCGCCTGCAGAAATTCATTCAGCCGTGGATCACTGTCCGTTTTGGCTACGACAACTTCGACATCATCTCTCTGGCAGGCAGCGTGCATGATTATGAAATGGTGCTGAAGTACGTGCAACTGGCAGTGCAGATCCATAGCATTGATACGGTCTGCCTGATCAACCACGAGGACTGCCGGGCGTACGGTCGAGATGGTACATATAAACGCCACAAACATGATCTAACAGACGCGCAAAAGAAGATCACAGCTCTTTTCCCACATCTCAAAGTGGAGGCCTTTTATCTTCACCTTGACGGAACCTTTGAGCCCATTTCATAAACCGGAGAACTTTATGACTCACCCATGCGAAGCCATCGTTGTCCACTGCATGGACTACCGTTTGCAGTCGTATATCAATCAGTGGTTGGAGAACAACCTCAGCAAAGGCAGTTATGATCGTGCTGTGATGGCCGGAGGGGTATACGACGTGTACGATGTCATCCGCCAGGTGGATATCTCAGCCCGGCTGCATGGCATCCGCAAGGTCATCCTTATCAACCACGAAGATTGCGGCATGTACGGCCCCGGTGGGACAGAAGAACGACACGAGGAGGACCTCGATAAAGCGGAAGACAAGATCCGCCGCCTCTTCCCCCACCTTGAAGTGGATACCTATTACTTGAAATTGGACGGCAGCTTCGAACAGAATTCGTAATTGATTCTCCACTATACGGTGATAAAATAACCGCCGTCTAAATCAAAGGACGCCTTGGGGGAGCATGCCTGCCGAGCAATGCCTCGGCGCCGAGCCTTTGGTGTAATACCTTTTTTGGAGAATTAAATATGCCAAGACGTTCCCTTGCTCGCCTGTACAAGGACGAGTTCTCAAACTATTCACTTGCCAAATTCCAGCAGGACCTGCTTGCAGGTCTTACCGTTGCTGCAGTGGCATTGCCGCTTGCGCTGGCATTCGGTGTCGCCTCCGGCGCTACAGCTGCCGCAGGCATGGTCACCGCCATTCTGGCAGGCCTCATTATCGGCGCACTCGGCGGTGCCCCATATCAGATCAGCGGGCCGACCGGCGCGATGTCTGCCGTATTGATCGTGCTCGTGCAGCGTTATGGTCTCGAAGGCATCTGGGTGGCAGGTTTGCTGTCGGGCATTTTGCTGCTTGCCATTGGCATATTACGGCTTGGGCGTTTCATCGCCTTCATCCCCTCGGCTGTCATCAGCGGCTTCACCAGCGGCATTGCGCTCATCATCTTCATCGGCCAGATCGACAATTTCCTTGGTGTTAAGACCGAAGCAGCCGAAACCGCCGCGCTTAAATTCATCGGCTACTTCAAAGGCGGCTTCATGCCAGATTGGCATGCCGTCGTCATTGGTTTGGTGGTCATTTTGACGATGGTCTTGATGCCCTCAAAATGGAGCGCCCGATTCCCATCCTCGCTGCTCGGTATCATCCTTGCCACGCTTCTAAACTGGGCCCTGGGCTGGTCCACCCAAATCATTGGAGACATCCCCCAGACCTTGATCCTGCAAGATCGACTCAGCCTCGCCAACCTCCCCTGGGATCATCTCTCCGAATTTGTCGCCCCCACCCTCACCATCACCGCGTTGGGAGCGGTCGAGTCCCTGCTGTGCGGAGCCGTGGGTTCGAACATGACGGGTGTACGCCTGCAAGCCAATCAAGAGTTGATCGCCCAGGGCATCGGTAACATGGTCATCCCATTCTTCGGTGGAGTGCCTGCCACGGCGGCCATCGCCCGTTCCAGTGTGGGCATCAAATCCGGCGGGCAGACGCGTCTGGTCAGTATCATCCATGCGGTGGGACTTTTGCTATCCATGTTCCTGCTTGCGCCATTAATGGGACGCATCCCCCTCGCCGCGTTGGCAGGCGTTTTAATGGTCACTGCTGTGCGCATGAGCGAATGGGATGCGATCAAGTTCATGTTCGGCAACCGCTTCAAGACCGATATGATCGCCTTCATCGTGACCATGCTGACCACCATCGTCCTCGACCTGACACAAGCCATACTAATCGGCACTTTCCTGGCGGGGGCGGTCTTCCTCAATAAAATTGCCAGCATCGATATCGAAGTGCAGGAAGTGGATATCGAACGGCTCAAGCAGAAAGGCATCGAAACGGAAGGTAACTGCAAGCATGTGCGTGTAGCTTTCCTTACAGGCCCGCTTTTCTTTGCCGCAACCGGCCAGTTCAACGAAGCCTTTTCCCATTTGGGAGATACGCACGCTCTCATTCTGTCCATGCGAGGCGTCTCCTTGGTAGATACAGCCGGACTGGAGGCGATCCACCGCCTGTACGAGCGATTGCACAAACAGGGTGGCACATTGATGTTCGCAGGCGTCCACGATAACGCGCGCAATATGATGGAACGCGGTGGGCTGGTCCAAACCATCGGCGAGGAAAATTTCTTCTGGTCGAGCGATCAGGCCATCGTCGAAGCAGAGAAGCGCGGCTGTAAATTCTGCCAGGGCTGATATCGGTTCGCGCTATAATTGAAATCATCGTTGAATCCGTTCATCAGGAGAAGGA
>DAOQBX010000216.1:0-3971 GCA_035340155.1 Anaerolineales bacterium
GTTTAAATAAATAGGAACGAATAGATACTTCGCTCCCTATCCAACGGCGATCTGTTTCAAGGTCCGCACTCCTTCGAAGGCTCCATTAGGGTGCTTGAAGGCGGCACTGCCGGTGACGAACACATCGGCTCCGGCATTCTTCATTAACAGCAAAGTCTCGGCATTGATCCCCCCATCCACCTCCAGACGGGCAGGCGAACGAAGGGCATTGAGTTTGTTGCGAATCTCCGCCACCTTGGCGACCATCTCCGGCATGAACTTCTGGCCGGAATAGCCGGGGACGACGCTCATGACCAGGACCAAGTCCACCAGCGGCAAAACAGAATCAAGAGACGAGGCCGGGGTGGCAGGGTTCAACGTCACGCCAGCAGCGCATCCAAGTGATTTGATCTTCTCCACCATGGCTGGCAGGTTTGGGCAAGTCTCTACGTGAACGGTGAGATTATTGGCTCCGGCTTTTGCAAAGGCTTCGATGTGTTTCTCCGGCTCGGAGACCATGAGATGCACATCAAGAGGAATGGCCGCCACCCGCTTCAAAGACTCGACGAAGAGCGGGCCGACCGTGAGCGTGGGAACGAAATGCCCATCCATCACATCGACATGGATCCAATCGGCGCCAGCGGATTGGATGGCCGCAACGTCGGCTGCGATGTTGGCAAAGTCTGCGGCAATAATCGAGGGAGCAAGGAAATATTCGGTCATGGTTTTGAAAAGACCTGACAAGCAGTCTGTCAGGTCTGGTAATTTATCGGGGTGGGAAGTAAGTGAGGTAGATCATCAACCAGAACGGCACTAGACCGCCAACGGCGAGCACCGCCAGTAAACCCAACCCGACAGAGATCCAGTCGATATCTACAGAGGAGTCTGCGGCCTGGTAGGCTGGGTCAGGTTCCGGCTGAGATTGAGGCGTATACACTGGCTGGGAAATTTCCACCTGCGGAGAGCGCGGACGGCTGGCAGGGTTCAGTCGCTCGGCAATTTCGGGGTTGACGGTGATGACCGGCACAGAAGCAGATGCCTGCGGAGGCTGGAAAGGTTCCGGCTGCGGGTCGGGCAGAGTTCCAAAACGGTCAAGCACGCGGCCAAGTTGGTCGGCGGTACGATAACGGGACGAGGGCTCCTTGGAGAGCACCTTCATGACGATCTCTTCAAGAGCGGAGGGAATATCAGGGACGTATTCGCTGATGGGCAGCGGGCGCGCAGAGATATGCAAGCGGGCAAGTTCTTCGGCACTGGAAGCGGTGAAGGGTGGTGTGCCGGTAAGCAATTCGTACAGAACCACACCCAGTGAATAAACATCGGAAGCGGGGGTCGGGCCTTCGCCAGCGGCCTGCTCAGGCGAAAAATACAGCGGTGAACCCCAGACGACATCTGTACGCTCTCCGGGCTTGATGGTAGCCAATGCCCTGGCAATACCGAAGTCGGTGACCTTTAGGCGAAAGTCCTTTGAAACGAGCATGTTGTGTGGCTTAATGTCGCAGTGAACCAGCCCGGCGCGATGGGCATAACCGACCCCGGCGCAGGCCTGGATTATCAACGGGATGCCCTGCTCGACGGTGAAACGTCCCCGTTCGCGGACGAGTTGTTTCAAGTCCTTGCCGGGGATATATTCCATGACAATGTAGAGCAAATTGTCGGCGGTGCCGAAATCATGTACGGTGACGATATTGGGGTGGGAAAGATTCGCCGCCGAACGCGCTTCGAGCCAGAACTGGTTCTGGAAGTTGTCGTTGGTGGAGTATTCCTTGCGCAGCAGTTTAATGGCTACGGAACGGTCCAGCACAACATCGCGCGCGCGATAGACTTCTGCCATGCCGCCTGAGCCCAGTTTTTCCTGGAGTTGATATCGTTCGTTGAGTAAAGCGCCTTCGGTCATCGGGTGGGATTATACCGTGAGTTCTTAAGATGGAATAAGGACGATGGGAAAGCGCATTCCGTTCCCAAATTATTGGAATTACCCAACCATCCTCAGATATAATCCCCCACCATGCGAAAAGGATTGTTGCTCTATAACCCAGCTGCAGGGAGATTCCCTGTCCGCCGCTTCGTGCGGGGGATCATTAAACCGCTTCAAGATGCCGGGTGGAATATTGACATCGCCGAGACTCTGAGCGGCACTCACGCCACGCAGACGGCGCATCAGGCCGCCAAGGAAAACTATGAGGCTGTCTTCGCCATCGGCGGTGATGGCACCGTGGGCCAGGTTGCCAGCGGACTGATCCACACCGAGACCGCATTAGGCGTGCTGCCCGCCGGGACAACCAACGTCTGGGCCATTGAACAGGGACAAAAACCCTTCAGCTGGTGGCAATGGCAGAGTCTGCATGAAAATGCTGAGCTGCTTGCGAATGTCGAACCGCAATATGTCGATGTCGGCGATTGCAATGGCCGCCCCTTCCTCTTGTGGGCGGGAATCGGGTTGGACGCACAAGCCATCAGCAAGATCGAACCGCGCCCACGCCTGTTCAAACACATCTCGGTACCGCATTACTTTGTCACCACGGTCTGGGAAGCGACCTTTTGGCACGGGCTCGACTTGCGTGTGTATGCCGACGGCAAACTGGTGGAGGGACATTACCTTGTAGCCGTCGCCACCAACATTCGCCACTATGCAGGCGGTATGTCGATCATCTCGCCCGAAGCGCTGCTGGACGACGGCGAAATGGACCTCTGGCTGCTGAGCGGTAACAGCGTGGCCGACGCGCTTCGTCACTTCTTCGACCTAGTCGCGGGGCGTCACCTCACTTCAGAAGAGGCGCGGCGCATCCCGTTCCACAACGTTCGCATCGAGTCAGACGCACATTTTTCAGTACAGGTTGATGGTGACCCGGCGCTGGGAGGTCACGCAGTGGATATCCAATCCGTTCCCCGCGCCTTGAAAGTGTTGATGCCCAAAAACGCTTTATACTTGTTGAAAGATCCACAGAAGTGACATGAACCTCAAACCCTATCTGAATCGATTTGTCATTATTGGAGTACTGGCCGTAGCCGGGACGTTGACCCTCGTCACGCTCATCCTCATCGGCTGGACCTCTCCGCGCTTCTCTCCTGACGTTGGGTTTGCTCCTGCCGACCTGACCATGATCCCCGCCCCGACCCACACCCCCGCTGCCTCAGCAACGCCCACCGTGGACCCGCTTGCCACCCCCACCCTCGACCCGACCGTTATCAACATCAATGGGTACGCACAGATCACAGGCACTGGCGGCGATGGGCTGCGCATCCGTTCAGCGCCGGGTTTGAATTCAGACACGGTCTTTCGCGGCGAGGAAGCAGAGGTGTTCGTTGTAAAGGACGGCCCGCAAAATGCGGATGGATACATCTGGTGGTATCTCGTGGCCCCGTATGACGATACACGCGCCGGTTGGGCTGCCGCCGATTTTCTGGCAGTCGTACCTTCGCCTTGAATCCATTCCGCGCAATACATCAAATCCATAAAACTGAACTACGTTCCCTGAGGAAATAAAAAATGACTGAAAGACCCACCAACGTCACCGCCAATAAAAGTAAACGCGAATTTATCATCACCTGGGATAGCGGCCATAAAAGCGTCTATCCTTTTGGGTTGCTGCGCGCCGCCTGTCCGTGTGCCTCCTGCCGCGGCGGGCACGAGAATATGAAGTCTGAGCCGGACGAGGCAGTGTTCACCCGCCAAATGGAAGATGACTCGTCCACCCGCCTGGCCAACGTGGTCGCAGTCGGCTCCTATGCGCTGACCATCGTCTGGGAGGATGGTCATGACTATGGCATTTACAACTGGTACTATTTGCGGAAGTTATGTCCGTGCGATGAATGCAGGAAGAAGTAGACTGATCGTTGATTAATTGAGAAAAAAAGAAGAGCGTGGAGATTTTCCATGCTCTTCTTTTCGTTTACGGCGTTGGGGTGGTGGTCGGCGTTCTGCCGGGCGTCCGGGTTGGTGTCGGCGAGGTACCCGGCCTGGGGGTGGAAGTGACAGGCTTCGGCGTGGA
>DAOQBX010000217.1:0-3937 GCA_035340155.1 Anaerolineales bacterium
CGGCTGTCAGGCCTGCGCCGCCGTTCTGGTTGTTGGCTGCTTCGCGCATCGCGTCCGCCGCCTGCAATTGGGCATAGATGGCCGGGTCGAGCAGGCCCGCATCACGCAATTCCTGCGCCGACTTGGTGCTCGGCTTCAGGCTGCCGATGTAAAAGGTCTTGAGTGTTAGGCCGATGGCTTCAAAGTCATCCTTGCCCTTGGCGCGCACAGCGGCGCCCAGTTCCTCGTTCATGCCGCTCAACTTGCTGGCAATGTTCTGGTTGGAGTTGCTGTATTCGCCCAGCACATCCGTCAATTTGGAGACCAGCATGGTCTTCAAGCGTTCTTCGATCTCAGAGGAGCGGTAGGTTCCGGTCGCGCCGACGATCTGCGTCACGAACTGCTGCGGATCGCTCACCTGGAAGGAGAAGGTCCCGAAGCCCTGAATGAACAACCAACCTAGGCCGCGTCCAGGGGTCTCCACCAGAATGGGCTGCGACGTGCCCCATTTCTTGTTGGCGAATTCCTTCTTCGAGACGAAGTACACTTCCGCGGGGAAGGGGGTGCGGTCATTAAAGGCCTTGCCGATCCAGTCGATTAACTTCGGGATGTTGCCTGTGGCGATGGTGTGACGACCAGCCTTGAACACATCCAGTGCATTGCCGTCGCGGAAAAAGACCGCGTTCTGGCTCTCGCGCACGATCACCTGCGAACCGATACGGAAATCGCCGATGCCCTCTTCGGGGAAGCGATGGACGATCTCGTCGTTCATTTCATTGGGGTATTCAATGACATCAAAAATTCTTGCCATGTTTGTTTCTCCTTTTCGGTGAATAACGGCTGGATTATAGTCCAGTTAAATCTCTCGAACAAGAACCGTTTGTCCTATGAAGTAGTTCTTGGACTCGAACGCCTCCAAATGTTCGTATGATTCGAAGATATGTACGTCACTCCATAAATTTCGTTGCAGACTTGCTATCCATTGATTACCGGCTACTCGCCGCTCATCTTCCTGCCTGACCCTTTATCCCGCACCATTAATACCTCGGCCATGATGCTGACCGCGATCTCTTCCGGCGTCTCGGCTTGTAGTTCCAGTCCCATCGGCGAATGGACTTTTTCGATCGCTTCATCGCCCACTCCAGCCGCTTTCAACGCCTTGACCGTGGTGGCCCAGCGCCGCCGCGATCCGATCACGCCAATATAACCTGCGTTTGAAGCCAATAGCCCGGGCATGCCCAACGCATCCACGCTGGAGCCGCGGCTGGTGATGACGATGAACGTCCGTTTGCTGATGGTCAGATGTTCGGTTAGTTTGCTCATCTCCACCGGATAATACGCATCGGCGCCGGGGGTTGCTTCGGGTGTGCAGAATTCGGCCCGGTCATCGCTGACGGCAACATGGAATCCCAGCCACTTCGCGAGATGCACCACGGCCTTGCCCACATGCCCCGCACCGATCACGAGCAGTGTCAGGGGCGGAAGGATCGGTTCCACAAAGACCTCCACCTGGCCGCCGCACACGCCGGGGTCGCCGCGTGATGGGTCAGCCATGTTGTAATGCAATAAGCGCGCCTCACCGTCGTTGAGCGCCACCCATGCTTCCCCGAGCACACGATGCTCCAGGTCGCCGCCGCCGACAGTACCGATAAAGTTGCCGTCTGGGTAGACCAGCATCTTGCTGCCTACATGTCGCGGCGTGGAGCCTTCGCTCCTGGTCACTGTGCAGAGCGCGGCGGTACCGTTGTTCTTTTCCAGTTCGTACAAGGCTTGAGGGATGGAAATGGCCATTTATAAGTATGCGTCTCGTAACAGAATGAGTTTGGGGTTGCCCGGGTCGATCACAAGCACAAGTTCCTTGTTGGGGATAAGCGCCTTGGTCTTCCCGGTGATCAACTGGATATGGGTGATCTCATGGGTCTGGTTGGCGTGGCGGTATCGCAATTTCAAAGTCCAGCGGGTGCGGAAGATCCTGCTTTCCAAAACCTGGGCGTTCACTTCCGTGCCGTTCTCAAAAAAGGATGTCACCTGCCGGAAACGCCAGGTCGAAACAAGGACCGTGATCGGAAGGAGGATGCCGATCATCCAAAGAAACGTCTGCGGATTCACGTTGTCAACCGGCCAGCCGGGAAGCGCCTTTGTCAGATAGACGATGCCGGTCACGACCGAAAGAAAGGTCAGGCTTCCCAGCAATGGGGTTGCCGTTGAATCATTGAGCAGGATGCTGAATATTCCCGGCCTTTGTTTCATGGCTTATTTCTCCAACAGTCCCAGCACTGCCGGGAGTAATTGCTTCTTTCTGGAAACCACGCCCTGTGCATCGCGTGTGCCATCGCCGAGCGGAGGGTAGGGCAGATCGTTTAAGATCGGCGGTGCGTTGGAGGAGACTAGCAAACGACTGGTGCCTCGCACTACATCGGTGACGAGCAACAGGGCAAAATCCAGGCCGCGTTTTTCGCGCAGTTCGTTCAATGCGTTTTGCAGCGGCGACAAGTGTTCGGTCAATTGCAGGATGTCGGTCACTTCGGCTTGCGCCACGGCGAATTTGAATCCGCCGCCTTCGAAAGGCTTGATGTCTGTACTGACCACTTCCTCCGGTTTGCGGTTCGAGAGTCCCGCACCGGCGGAAAGCACAGCCTTGCCATAGGTTTCAATGGTCTCACCGGTCAGCGGGCTTCCGCCGACAAAGGCCCAGCGCGCCAATCTCTCAGCGGCGGCCTTGTCACGCGCTGTGGTGGTGGGCGAGGTTAGGATCAGCGTATCCGATAACAGCCCTGAGAGCAACGCACCAGCGATGGCGGGCGGTGCGGAGAGTCCTGCTTCCGCGGCTTGTTCGGTCACGAGGGTAGAGGTCGAGCCGACCACATCCACCGTGAAGCGGATGGGCTGGTGAGTGTACGGGTTGCCCAGGCGATGATGGTCGAGGATCTCCAGTAGTTCGGCTTCTTCCAGCGCGGCAATGGATTGGCGCGGCTCGTTATGATCCACCAGGATGATCTTCAAGCGCGGCGGGTTGAGCAGGTTGCGTTGGCGGGCAATGCCTAGGTACAGCCCCTTTTCGTCCACCACCCAATAATCGTCGATCTCATCGCGCAAAATGCGGTTGAGCGAATCGCGGATGTGCGCATTGGCTTGGAACTTGGGTACGCTGGCATTGGCGGCGTCGCGGCATGGTGCAGACATCATCTCGCGCACGGTCGTGTCGCCGGGGCGCGGGCCGAGGACATTGGCGAAATACTGAAAGAGACTTAATCCATTGATGATACCGAACGGCGTTCCGTCGTCATTGACGATGGGAGCCAGGCCGCCGGTGCGGCTGGCGAGGGTCCAGGCCTGCCCGAGTTGGGCATCCGGCCTGAGGCTGTCGAGCCGCTGCATTACGGAGTCGAAGCGGGGCGAAGCATCAGTTAACAGAACGGGGGCGTCTAGTCCCAGAGTCTTCAAAACCCAGGAGGTTTGTGCGTTCAAGGCACCGGCGCGGGCAGCCACGGTATTCACGCCGTCGCGTTCGCGCAACAGCCAGGCGTAGCCCATCGCTGAGGCAATGGAATCGGTATCAGGGTTGATGTGTCCTACAACGTAGATCTGGTCGGGCATGCGTTCATGGTCTCCAAAAGTTCGATTGAATCGGGGTGATTATATCCCGCCTTTTTCATTGTGAGGAAGTTCGGGTTTGTTTGGCATGGGAATGAAATTTGCCGATAAAAAAAGATGCGGGATGAATTTCCCGCATCTTCCTTAACCTTGAACTGGTCCCGGTTTACTGACTCTGGATCGCCTTCCAGACTCGCTCCGGTGTGGTCGGGTTCACGTCCACATTCACGCCGATGGCATCCAGAATGGCATTCCCAACGGCAGGGGCTACGCCGTCCATTGGGATTTCCGCCACGGCTTTCACGCCAAACGGATGACTCGGCTCGAACGTCTCCACGAAGATGGTTTCCATCTCCGGCATCTC
>DAOQBX010000218.1:0-3930 GCA_035340155.1 Anaerolineales bacterium
GAAGCGTCGCCGTCGCCTGCGCAGGTGACCACCACCGCCGCAGCCGCATCACCCACCAGCGAAGCCGACTCGGGTTCCTTCGGGTTGATGCCGCACGAGGCCACGTCTGCGCTGCAGATCAGGATGTTCTGATACCGTCCGCTGCTGATAAAGTTCGAGGCCACATCCATGCCCGCCACGAAACTCAGGCAGGTGGTATGGACCGTCATGGCCGGGATGCCCGAGTTCCCCAACCCAAGCTGGCGCTGGATCAGCGCGCCCGTATCGGGAATGGCCTGCTCACCTGTGCCGGATGCGTTGATGATCAGGTCGAGTTGCCCGGGTTTGAGTTTGGCCTCATCCAGGGCTTCCTTCGCCGCCTCCGCCGACATGAACGAAGAGGTTTCATCCGTCACCCAGCGGCGTTCGCGCACGCCGTTGCGCCGTTCCACCCAACCGGCGGGCACGCCGCACATCGCTTCCAGTTCCGCGCTGGGCACAACCCGCTTCGGCAGGTATCTTCCAAGTCCGATGATCTTGAGGGGGATGTTGACTTCCATAAAGTATGCTCCTGATTAATATGTCATTGCGAGGAGCGCTTTTGTTCTTCGCGACGAAGCAATCTCAACTAAACAGGAGATCGCTTCGGGCGAACACCTGCCTTGCGTGCAAGCACAGGGAGATCATCGCCCTCGCAATGACATGATCTGAACTAAAAATCCATCTTCTTGAAATACGGGATGGCCCTGTCCGAAACGTTGCCGATCAACTTCCACGGCAGTTGGCGCCGCCTCGGCAGGTGCTTTGTATACACCGCGTTGTACTCCGTCACCGACTCGCCGCCGCGCACTTTCTTGAACCTGCCCACGCCGCCGCTGGCATGCACAAGCAGTCCGCGCTGCACACCGGCCTGCAAAGTGACCAGGGTCAGCAAACGATACAAGCCTTCCTCCATCGGCAGCGAGGTGTCGTATCCGAACAACGGCTGGGTCATGGCGCCGTTGCGGATGAAGAATCCCATGATGCCGTTCAAGCGTCCATCCTTCTTAAGTCCGACCATGTGCAGGATATTTTCATCGCGGGCGAGTCTCAAGAACTCGAACGTGAACTGCGGGTTGAAATAGGAATACTTTTCAAGGTAGAGCAGGTCATACAATTCCACCGCGCGGCGCAGCTCTTCATCGGACAGGTCTTTTCCATCCACGGCTTCGTAGCCGTTCCTCCTCAGCACACGCAGATCCTCTTTGCACTGGCGCGTCTTCAACGCCGCCACCGGGTCCATGTACCAGACCTGGCGGCTGAGGACCAGGTCATAGCCCAGCCCTGCCAGCGTTCGATAAATATGCGGATTCTTTTTCTGATCCACCGAGCGGAACACAATTGCCCGGTCTGGAAACCAAGTGACCAGCGCCGCGCTCAACGCTTTGATCTGATCGCTGTTTACTGACGGATATAGATTCGTCGATAGCAGATAGTTGTTCACGAAAACGACTTTATCCAACTCAGAGTATTTGAAAAATGCCGCAACTGGGAACATCAACGCCTTCACCGCGATTTCGGCAATTTTATTATTGAGGTGTTTCACCTCTTCCAGCCCGCCATACGAAACATAATGACTGTAGGGAGAAACCGTATACGTATTCTGCGGGTGAAAATCGGTGATGGTGATGGGGAAGACCGTTTCACTTGCTTTGACCGCCATCAACTGCGTGTTATGCACATTGCGGATATATTTTTGCGAGTCATCGCTCATTAATGGAATGAGGTAGCGGCGGGCGTAGTCGCCATCTTCGGTGGATGGGAAAGGCAGGGTATGGATATTTTCGCGAGTGAACAGCTCGGGCTGCATTATGGGCATTGCAAGGCGATATTCATCGAGATGATCTCGCCTGTTGGAATTTCTTTATTTGCGTCACTGATCAGGGAGATATTGACCTGATCTTCAGCCACTTGAAATGCCCGCGCAGACTTAAACCAGGCCTGATCCGACGGAACGGGTTCTGAGCATTTCCAGGCACTGACGGGTATGGCAATGGTCACGCCGAAGCCGGGGCTCATGGGGTCAAGCGCAGGAAATGAAAATTTTCCGTCCGCGTCTGTGGTGATGGAAGCATACGCCACAGAACTTTCTATAACATATAGATCGATCGAGACGTTCGCCAGGGGTCCATCCCATGAAAGGTCGCCTTCAATATATACTTTCGACGCATCAAGCGGGCTGGAGGTTCGAGTGGCTTCCGGCAGAAGGGTGGGGGTTGCAGGTTGAAGCCCTGCGCTACAGGCAAGGATCCACAGACCCGTAATACCCAGAATCGCTATTTCATGTTTTTTGTTCATTGATGTCCTGACGTGCTGAATTGAGAGATCGTCTCTTCGCAATGGGATGGGATGACCACCGTCTCAGGGTGGGTTAGAGTATAGGTTTGCAGTCTTCCCAGTGTTTCGCGATAGGCTTCGGGATCGGGGAAGAGAAAGTTGGCGATCTTGTGCGGCGGGCGGTTCTCAAGGATGGAGCGTTTGAGCCAGGCGGCATCGGCCACAAAGAAGAAAAGTTTATCGTTCTCGTCGCGCGCAAAGAGTCCCATCTGTCCGTAGGCGTGGCCGGGCAGTTCCACACCGATCAGAGAGCCGTCACCGAGCAGGTCGTATCCGCTCGTGAAAGGCGCGTATTCTTCGGAAAGCAGAACCGGTTT
Source organism: Anaerolineales bacterium (assembly GCA_035340155.1). Lineage (GTDB taxonomy): Bacteria > Chloroflexota > Anaerolineae > Anaerolineales > Villigracilaceae > Villigracilis. The sequence goes on from DAOQBX010000218.1 coordinate 2,673, forward strand.
GGTCACATCCACTTCCTGCGAACGCGAGTCGAAGTCCGATGGGATGAGCCCGCGCAGGTAGGCGAATTTCATATCCTCTTCGGGGGGCAGGTGGCGGAGTCTGCTAAAGGCGTGGGGCAGGTAGACATAACGGGACCGGGCCAGGTCGGGGAGGGCGGCGATATGGTCCGCATGGAAGTGCGAGATGATGACGTGGGAAATATCCTGCGGTCGAAGGTTGAAGGCGGAGAGTTGGTTCACCAGAAGGTCTTCTTCATGAAGATGGACCGGGGTCATCCAGCGGTAAAGGCGTTTGGGGAATTTTTTGGTCTCATCGAAGAAGCGGTAGGAATAGCCCGTATCAAAGATCATCGCGCCGAATTTGGGATGGCGGAAAAGCGCGAACATGGCGGGGAAGTGGATCGTGCGCCAGCGTCCGCCGTGGATGGCGATATGCTCGGGGGCGGTGCAATAACCTGCGTGAAGAATGTCGATTTTCAAGTTCGTTTACCACAAAGCCTCACAAAGGAACACAAAGGGAAGATCATAAGCATCGTGACCCTTTGCGTCTTCGCGGTCACTTTTTATCCTTCCACCATTTTAGAAATCGCTGCACCCCTTCTTCAACAGAAACCCTGGGCTGATACCCGAGGTCATTCCGCGCAGCCGATATATCGAGGGTGGTGCTATTGGCCATCATGCTGACGGAGAGTCGGGTCAGCGGCGGCTCGGGGCTGAACGGGATGAGGGAATAGAAAAACTCCAAAACGCCTGCGGCTGCGCTGGCGGTCTTGTACGGGATTTTACGCGCCGGGTGCGGATACCCCAACTCGTCGCAAATGCGCTCGACCAGTTTCCAGATCCTGACCGGCTCGCCGTTGGAGATGTTGTATTTTTGTCCTAGCGTACCCGCCGGTGATTCGGCACACAACAACAACACATCGACCACGTTCTGGATGTAGGTCAAATCCACGATATTTTCCCCGTCACCAAGGATGGGCAGCCTGCCAGACCTTAATCGCGGGATCAAACGCGGAAAGATGACCTTGTCGCCTTCGCCGAAGATAGCGCGCGGGCGAATCGAAACCACGGCGAGTCCATCCGCGAAGCCTTTGTCGATCTCTTCTTCGGCGAGCAGCTTGGTATGGGCATAGTTGCTGATCGGTTCAGGCAGCGGAGCATCTTCTTTGACCTCGATGTGCGATCCATAGTCGAAGTAAATGCTGGGTGTGGAGACGTACACCAGCCGTTTGACGTTCGCTTCCAGGCAGGCCTGCAC
>DAOQBX010000219.1:0-3925 GCA_035340155.1 Anaerolineales bacterium
CAAGCATTTCAGCCCTTTCACGGATCAGTTTCAGGCCCAAATTTGAGGACTCTTTGAGGGTCTCCGGGTCAAAGCCCTTCCCATTATCGTCCACGCTGACGCGCAGGAAGTCATTGCCCAGATCCAGATGAACTTTGACCAGGTTCGCCTGACTATGGCGGGCTGCATTCCCAAGCAATTCCTGAACCGCACGGAAGATCATGACCTCGAGATAAGGCTCAAGGCGACGTTCTGTCCCGGTGACCGTTACACTAACCTCAAGGCCGGTCTGCTCCTTGAACGCATCGGAGTATTTTCGTAGTGTGGGGATCAGGCCCAAGTCATCAAGCATCATCGGGCGGAGTTCAAAGATGAAATTGCGAACTTTCTGGAAGGTCCCCATGGCCGAGGCTTTAAGATTCCCCAGTTCATCCCTGGCCTGAGCCGGGTCCACATCCATGAGACGCATGGCGATCTCGGTCTGGAGGATGAAATTGGAGAGCGCCTGTGCGGGGCCATCGTGCATCTGGCGCGAAAGACGCTGGCGCTCGGCCTCCTGAGCATTCACGATCATCTCAATACCGGCCATCTGACTCTTGGAGGCTACAGAAGAAGATGATGAACCGGCTCCGTCCGAAAACCCGGTGACGAGTTTCTCCAGAGCAGCCTTGTATTTTTCAAGATGGATCTTATCGTTCTGGAGTTTCTCCAATTGGCCGCGCATAACGAACAAGCGCTGCTGAGCATCAAGGGCGGATTCATAAGCCATCTTCAAGTCGTCGACACTGGCGCCCTGTTTTTGGACCTGCTGCAGGTGCGACGTAATGGCCGTATTCCGCTGGGTCAGTTTCCCAAGTTCTCCCTGGCTTTGCTCGATCATCAACGTAACCTCGCGCAAAGCCCGCTGCGTTTCGGTCAACTCTGTGCTGTAATCCACGGTCTCCTGGTTTGACATGAACGTACTCCTAATAACGGATATCGGTATCGCGAAGGGTTACCCAGCCACGCTTGAGGGCATATACCACAGCCTGGGTTCGATCTTCGACACCGAACTTGCGAAGTATGGCGGTTACATGATTCTTAACCGTCTGGTGACTGATGCCGAGCAAGGTGGCGATCTCTTTATTACTCATACCGCGCACGACACAAGCCAGCACTTCCATTTCGCGGTCGGATAGTGGATGAAAGGGTGTGCCAGGCTCACTGTACGAGCGGCGCGCACCTTCCATTTTTTCTTCGACCCACAGTTCCAGTTCACGGCGGGTGAAAACGTTATTTGCAAAAACATACTTGCCTTCCGCCACTTCGCGGATGATGCGGGAGAGGGTCTGGGGTTCGATATCCTTCGAACAATATCCTTGCGCACCGGCCAAGGCCGCATGGATGGCTTGCTCAATATCATCATAGCCGGTCATGAGGATGATGCGGGTGCTGAGCTTCTCCTGCGAGACCAGATGCGTGATCTGCTGGCCGTTCATTCCAGGCAGGTTGACATCCAGCACGGCGACGGTCGGTTTCTTGGAGCGGATCAACTCCAATGCTTCGTCGCCGGCCGCAGACTGGGCCACGATCCGCATATCCGGTTCCAGCGACAGAGCATCCACCACGCCTTGACGGAACAATGGGTGATCATCAACGATCAATAGTGTTATTTGGTTCATCCCAAACCCGATCTCTCTTTGCTAGTGGTTTAACGTGCGAGAACAAGACCATTTTAACCCATTCTCAAGGTTTCCAAGCGTAGATCACCATGTTTTGTTCCTTTAGTGCAATGGAGAATTGACCACCGGATACAAAGATGGACTCCGCGTTCTTTGTCAGAACGGGATAGAAATAAGGAAACGCGATCAAATAATCAGCGCCACTTTCATTAAGGAAGGAAGCAAGATGCGCTTCGTCGCGGATGAAGGGGATCACTTCGGGAGAGATCAGGCCGGCAAGATCAATGAGCGCATGATCGTCGAAGTAACCGAGCGCGCCGATATCATGAGCGGCGATGATGGCATCCGGCGGGAGGTTCTGCGCGGCCCACCGGGCTGTGACCACCATCTCACTTTCGATGACAGCAACATCTTGAGCATAGGAGTTGGCTCCGAGGGCGATGAAACCAAGGACAAGCATGGCCGCACTCCCCCGCCAGATGGTCTGGACGATCCAGTGATAGCGTTGGAAGAGCTTCCCGGCATCGAACTCGGCGAAGGCCAGCAAGCCGAACAAAAAGAAGAGCGGCATGGCCGGCATGATGTAGCGTCCGTGCTGGTAGACGGGAAGACGGGATATATAAAGGAAGAGATACCCAAAGCACCAGAGGATGGCAGCCAGGCTGCCCCACGAACGTAAACGAATGGATCGGATGACCCAGGCGATCACCCCGGGGATGAGCACCAAAGCCGGCCCGACCAAGAGTTGCAGAGACATCTGCCCCAAGCGCTCCATAAAAGGAAGGGACTGCCATGAGGCATATTCCGCCTGCTTGGCGTAGAAGGTATTCGGCATGGGCGTACCGCCGATGGCAAGGTTGAAGAGCAGATAAAAAAGGAAGAGAGCGCCGAATCCAAGGGAGAAACGCAGCAGGGAAATGAGCCGTGATCTCCAGTCTGGTTCGCGCAGGAGGATGACCATCAGGACGGGCGGGAGAAGGGTCAGGCCATCGGGACGCACCCAGACCGATAGACCGGCGAGCAGGCCAAGGGTCAGGTAGCGAGGCGAGTTCGTCATCAAAAGGACCAGGACCGTGGTGACGATCAGACCGTGCAGGAGGGTCTCCATGCCAGACATGGACGCCCACGCCAGATGCCATTCGAAAGCGATGAACAACCCTGCCCAAGGCAGGCGCGGACGATAGGAACCGACCAGGTGACGCAAGGCACCTTCGCACAAGACAGCAAGCGCAAAGAGGATCACAAGGCCGAGGAGATAGGTCCAGAGATAGAGAGATAGATGAAGGAGAAAACCGATGGACAGCAGCGCCGACCAAAGCGGAGAGGTGGAACCGGCTGAAGGCTGGCCGGGACGGAAGGCCCACTCTCCCTGCGTGGCGAGAGTGCGCGCATAGGTCTGGTGGATCCAGGAGTCGTCGAGGGGGAAGCCGACCGCATAGGTGGAATAACTGACGAGCAGATAGATCGCAGCGATGAAGGCTACAGCGAAAGCCAACACGATCAGATCGCGCCGCGAGAGGTTACCTGAGTTTGAAGATGTGGACGCCATTGACCTCACCGAGATAAAGGACCTGTGATTCTTGCTGAGGGTTCGCCATGAGGGTCTCAAGTTGCGGCAGGACCGTGGAAGGTTCCAGCACGAGATAGTCTGCGCCGAACTGACGGGAAACTAGTTGAATGGTCTCCAGACCGCCATAAGGAATGGAGATGGCCGAACGACCCGTGGCTAAATAATACGCAGGCGCATTGCCGACGATGACCACGTCTCCATCGGTGATGCCGTTCTGGAGCAGGAGCGCTTCAGCAGCAGGATAGTTGATCTCTTCCTTCTCACCCCAACCGAGAACAAAGATGCGCAGATGCACTACATAGAAGGTCAGGATGATGACGATCATCACCAAGGCGCTGCGGAACACAAAGGGAGTGCGATCATCGCCCCAGTTCTTCCGGCTGCGCAGCGAAGAGAGAATACCATCCAGGCCGAGGGGAGCGAGCACCCACCACAAGGGTTGCAGCGCGGCCCCGGTATGGAAGAAGGCTCCGCGCGCACCGGCAAAGGGGAAGAGGAAGGACATCACAAAAAAGAGGATGAACCAGGCCAATGCCCCGAGGCGCACACGCTCATCCTTGCGATGGTAGATGACCCCCGCAACAATGAATGGAAAGAGAATGATGCCGCCATGCGCAGCGAAGCCGGACCCGAGATTGCTGGCAAGCGCGATGAGCCGATCCAGGAGGATCTTGCCCCAGCCTTGCGCGAGGAAGGTCTGCATCGTGAGCAGCGT
>DAOQBX010000220.1:0-3915 GCA_035340155.1 Anaerolineales bacterium
ATATAGCCCCAAGGGCGGAACCGGCGTTACCACGATTGCGGTCAACCTTGCAATTGCTCTCAATAACGAAGATGCCCGCGCTGTTCTTGTTGATGCGAATCTGCAGTTTGGGGATGTCTCGGTGTTTGTGAACGAGCAGGGCAAGAATACCATTCTTGAACTCGCCCCCCGTATTAATGAGCTTGAGCCGGATGTGGTCGAAGAGATCCTCGTCCGGCATGACGCTTCAGGCATTCGCATCCTTGGGGCGCCGCAGCGGCCGGAACATGCAGAGAAGGTCTCTGCCGATCAATTCGCGAAGGTCTTGCAAATGCTGCAAAGGATGTATTCTTATGTGGTCGTGGATACATCGCCGATTCTGACCGACGTTATTCTTTCCACCATTGATGTGACAGACCTGATCCTGTTGGTGACCACACAGGAAATCCCTGCCATTAAGAACGCTCGTTTGTTCCTTGACCTCGTCCATACCATGGGCATCAATAAGGAGCGCATCGTGTTTGCGATGAACCGCTACGATAAACGCATCGGGATCACGCCGGAGCGGGTCGGCGAAAACTTGAAACATGAAATCGCCGCGTCCGTCCCGTTGGATGAAAAGGTTGCGATTACTGCAGTCAATCGCGGTATTCCGTTTATGTTGGATAATAAGGCGCAGCCAATTGGCCGCGGTATCTTTGCGTTGGCTGAAGCGGTTCGGGCGCGTTTGAGTACGCTGGAAACCGAAGATGATATGCCGGTTGCCAAACGCTAAGGAGTTTTCCCATGTCATTGCTTCGACGTATTGAACAAGGCCAGAGCGGCAATAATAATCAGCAACCGAGTGGTGGCGGATCATCCCCAGCGTTGCCTTCTGCAGGAGATGGGCAATCCGGTTCCGGCGGAGGGGGAGGCGATTCTTCCCGTCTGTCATCCCTGCAGGCCAGGCGTGTCAGCGCCCCGATCACATCGCCGCAGGCTGGTTCCTATTTTGATCTTAAGACGCGCGTCCAGAATAAACTGTTGGCCGAGATCGATCCATCCATGGATGTGTCACGGACGGATGAGGTTCGCCGGACCATTCAAGGGTTGTTTGAACAGATCCTTACTGAAGAAAATATTGTTCTTTCACGACCTGAGCGAGCGCGCCTGTTCGAACAGATCGCCGCTGAAATTTTGGGGCTTGGCCCGTTGCAGTCTTTGTTGGAAGACGACACCATCACTGAAATCATGGTGAACGGCCCCAAGAATATTTATATCGAGCGTAAAGGCAAGATCCACCGCGTTCCGGTCACGTTTGAGAGCAACGAGCATGTGATGCGTATCATCGACCGGATTGTGGCTCCGCTCGGACGCCGTATCGACGAGTCCAGCCCTTACGTGGATGCCCGCCTGGCAGATGGATCCCGTGTCAATGCTGTCATCCCGCCCATTTCTCTTGTAGGGCCGGTGCTGACCATTCGTAAATTTTCCAAGAATCCGATCACTGTCGATCAGTTGATCCAGTTCGGTTCCATCACCACAGAGGCTGTGCAATTCCTCAAGGCCTGCGTGGAAGCCCGTTTGAATGTCATCATTTCCGGTGGTACCGGTTCGGGTAAGACCACTTTGTTGAACGTGCTTTCCAGTTTTATCCCTGCCGACGAACGTATTATCACCATTGAGAATGCGGCTGAGTTGCAGTTGCGTCAGGAGCATGTGGTCACATTGGAATCCCGCCCGCCGAATATTGAAGGCCGTGGTGAGATTACGATCCGTGATCTGGTGATCAACGCCCTTCGTATGCGTCCTGAACGCATCATCGTCGGTGAATGCCGCGGCGGCGAAACGCTCGACATGTTGCAGGCCATGAACACCGGTCACGAAGGATCGATGACGACAGCGCATGCAAATACTCCGCGTGATGCGCTCGCTCGTATCGAAACCATGTGCCTGATGGCGGGCATGGACCTGCCCATCCGTGCCATCCGTGAACAGGTGGCAAGCGCTGTAGATCTGATCGTCCAGCAGGAACGCATGCGCGATGGTACCCGTAAGATCACCACGGTCACTGAAGTTAGCGGTATGGAAGGTGATGTGATCACGATGACAGATATTTTTGTCTTCGAACAGACCGGCACGGAGAATGGCCGCATCGTTGGCCGGCTGCGCCCGTCCGGTTTGAGACCTAAGTTTATGGATAGGATTGAGGCTGCGGGTATTCATTTGCCACCGTCCATCTTTGGGATCGGTGAGCGCCGCCGTTATTAAATCGCGGTGGATTACCCGGAAGGAAAAACATGACCTGGATCATCATCATTGGCGGCACCATCTTAATCATTCTATTGATCATTGGTGTCGTTGTGTCTTCGAACAGCGAGCGGGCATTGGTGGAGGAGCGCCTCAGCCAGTACCTGGACGATGACAAGAAAAGCGTGGATCAGGAAGCCCAGAAGTATGTCCTTACGAACTGGGTCTCGAAACGTGTTGAAAGGACATCCTACGGCGATCGCATTGCCCGCGACCTCGCCCGGGCGGATATCAAGTTTAAAGTAGCAGAATATATGGTGCTGATCGGAGCGAGCATTATTGTCAGCGCACTATTCTTCTGGTTTATTGGAAATTTTCACCCGGTCTCTGCGTTGATAGGTGGTGTGGGCGGCGCATTTGCACCCCGCGCTTACGTCAAATCCCAGCAGCGCAAACGTCTGCAACGCTTTAATGATCAACTTCCCGATATGCTTAATTTGATGGTGAATGGTTTGCGCGCCGGTTATTCGACCATGCAAGCCATGGAAGCCATCAGCAAGGAACTCCCGCCGCCGATCTGCGACGAATTCCGACGTGTTGTGCAGGAAATGCAGATCGGTATTCCGATGGAAATAGCGCTTGAGAACCTGCTTCGCCGCATCCCCAGTGATGACTTGGATTTTGTGGTTACGGCTGTCAACGTTCAGCGCGAGGTGGGTGGTAATCTCTCCGAGATCCTGGATAATATTTCATTCACGATCCGCGAACGCATCCGTATCAAAGGCGAGGTGCGCGTATTAACGGCTCAGGTACGTACATCTGGTACGGTCCTCTCCCTGATCCCCTTTGGTCTGACGCTGGTTTTGTGGTTCTTAAATCCGGATTATTTGCTATCTGTAACACAGGGTGGGCCGTATTGTACAGCGGCGATCATCTGTACCGTGCTGGGGTTGATTTTTTCCAGTTACTTTATCATGATGCGCATTGCGGATATCGAGGTGTAGTATGGGAACCCTTATTGCTGTCATCGTCATCATAGCCATAGTAGGTGGAGCCGCTCTCCTGATAGTGGTGGGTGGGCGATTCGCACGCCAGGCCCAAGAAGACGAGGGAGATCCGATTCTAGCACGCCTGGCAGAAGCTACCCAGCGTGGTGAGAATGTATCGCTTGAAGACATTGAACTGCAGCAGCCGTTCATGGAGCGCGTTGTCATTCCGGTTATTCGGAAACTGGGTGAACTCTCTGCCCGGTTTACACCCGAGAAACTCCTTCAGGAAACCAGTACGAAATTGGAACTGGCGGGAAACCCAGGCAGGATTGATGCTTCCACTTTTCTTGCAACTCGTTTTGTGGGAGCGGCGATCTTTGGTGGTTTGTTACTCTTGATCTCGACATTGCCGACCGTGAACTGGCCGATCTTTCGCGTCATTCTTACTGTTGGCATTTTCTCCGTCCTGGGCTTCTTCTTCCCTCAAATGTGGTTGCAGAGTCGCATCAACCGCCGCCAGAACGAGGTGCGCAAAGCCATGCCGGATGCACTCGACCTGTTGACCATCTGCGTTGAAGCTGGCCTTGGTTTCGATGCGGCCATGTCGAAGGTCAGCGAAAAATGGGAGAACGAACTCTCGATCCTTTTTGGCCGTTGCATCCGTGAGGTGCAACTTGGCAAGACCCAGCGCGAAGCATTGCGTGATATGGCAGATCGT
>DAOQBX010000221.1:0-3908 GCA_035340155.1 Anaerolineales bacterium
CGCGGCTCGCCCCATTGCGTGCCGGGCGCACCGGAAATATCCACGTTGAACGCCAGAGCATTTTCGTCCATAAAATAGCGGCGCACGCCAAACGAACTGGCATTCACACCCACCATATAACGACCTTCGTTGAAAATATCGGCGGGCAGCTCCGCGCGGCTGATGTAATGTCCCGCATTGCGCGAGTCAAATTTTTCGTAAAGCGCGGGTGTGTCTGTATCAAACGACGTGAAGACATATTCGCCACGCATGGTGCTGACATACAAACCAACACGTAACCCAGTAACCGGCGAGGATAACTTGTACTCGAACTCAACCGTGACTGTTTCCGTAGAGCGGATGGTATCGACGACCTTCCCGCCTCTTTCCTTGACCTTGAGGCTGATCGGCATAAAAGGCGCACTCGCCGCTGGAACCTCATCTGCATCCCAAGTGCGTTCGCCTGCTTGAGATTGTCCCGAAGAGAGGTAGTAATCCACCGCCTCTTGAGTCGGTCCACGCATGATGAGTTGACCCTTGTTCAGCACGATCGCTTCCTGGGTCAATCTCAAAATCGCAGACATGTTATGGCTGACGAACAGCACGGTACGACCCTGCTGTGCGACATCACCCATCTTACCAAGGCATTTCTTTTGGAACTCGGCATCACCCACAGCAAGAACTTCATCCACAACGAGGATTTCCGGTTCGAGATGTGCAGCAACAGCAAATGCAAGGCGCAGATACATACCCGATGAATAGCGCTTCACAGGGGTGTCGATGAACTGCGTCACTTCAGAGAAATCCACGATCTCATCGAATTTCGAGTCGATCTCGGCACGTTTCATCCCCAGGATCGCGCCGTTCATGTAGATATTCTCACGTCCGGTCAATTCGGGGTGAAAGCCAGTTCCTACTTCGAGCAACGAGCCAACCCGTCCGCGCACGGTGACATTCCCCGTCGTCGGCTCGGTGACGCGGGAGAGGATTTTCAGGAGGGTTGATTTACCAGCACCGTTCCGCCCGACGATACCGAGCACTTTACCTTCTTCCAGATCGAAAGAAACGTCCTTCAACGCCCAAACATAATTCTGGTTCATGCGTCGGTCAGATTTTCCGATCATTGCCTTCGCCAAACGGATGGGCGCGGCAACCGTGTCCACGATCACATCGCGCAGCATGTTATAGCGGAATTTTGTCTCCGCTGCGCCGATCTTATATTGCTTGCCGATGTTTTTTACACTGATTGCAGTTGTCATTAGATCGTATCCGCAAAGGTCTTTTCCATGCTTTTGAAGTAGAAGAGGCCTGTGACAAAGATCAAAATTGAAATCCCGACTGAAACCCAAAGGGAGATATCAGGTCCATTGCCAACGCCAAGCAATGCCCAACGAAAGCCATTGACCACACCGGCCATTGGATTAAGAGAGTACACAACCTGCCACTTCTCAGAGATCACAGAGGCAGAATAAGCCACAGGTGTGGCAAACAGCCAGAACTGGGAAAGAAACGGAAGCGCCTGGTTCACATCCCGATACTGGACGTTGATCGCCGAAAGCCAAAGGGCTACTCCGAGAGCGGTCACAATAGCAAGCAGGAGGAAAAGCGGTAGCGTCCAGAGCAGATTCCAGGCGGGGGTAACGTTATAGTAGAACATCAGCCCCACCAGGATCACAAAGGCAATGACAAAATCGACCATTCCGGAGAAAACAGAAGCGGTGGGCAGGATCAACCTTGGGAAGTAAATCTTGGTGACCATGTTCTGATGCGCCACAAGAGAGCGGCTTCCATTGTTGAGCGCATTGACGAACAAACCCCACGGCAACAACGCTGCAAACGAAAAGACAGGGTAGGGAATACCGTCAGTGGGAAGTTTCGCCACTTTGTCGAAAAGGAAGGTGAAGACCAGCATGGTCATCACCGGTTGGACGACCGCCCATGCCATGCCAAGCAAGGTCTGCTTGTATTTCACTTTGACATCGCGCCAGACCATGAAATAGACCAATTCGCGGTACATGAACAGGTCCCGCAAATTAAGCGCGGCAAGTCCTTTGGAAGGTTGGATATAAACTGTATGAGGTTCGTGTTTTGTAATTTCGGTCATAGGGGGAATAAAGAAGAAGGATCAAAAAGCCCTGTCTTCCCTCCTCTTTCTCTACTTGATCTTATCTCGATTCGCCTTGAACCACTCAATGGTGCGCTTCATGCCTTCTTCAAAGGAAACTTGTGCGCTCCAATTGAAGAGTTCTTTCGCACGGGAGACATCCAGTCCGCGGCGAGGCTGACCGTTGGGTTTGTCTGTCTGCCAGGTGATCTTGCCCGTAAATCCGGTGAGTTTGGCGACCATCTCAGTGAGGTCTTTGATGGAAATTTCATAGCCGGAGCCGAGATTGACAGGCATGTCGCCGTTGTAATTTTCAGAGGCGGTAATGATGCCATCGGCGGCATCTTCCACGTAGAGAAATTCACGGGTGGGTGAACCATCACCCCAGGCGGGAAGTTCTTTATCGCCGCGCTCACCGGCTTCCACCGCTTTGCGGATAAGCGCCGGGATGACATGCGAAGTCTGTAAATTGAAATTGTCGCGTGGACCGTAAAGATTCACCGGCAGCAGATAAATGGCATTGAAGCCATATTGCTGGCGATAGGTCTGAGACTGAACAAGCATCATCTTCTTGGCAAGCCCGTAGGGAGCATTGGTCTCTTCGGGGTAGCCGTTCCACAAATCATCTTCCTTGAAGGGAACTGGCGTGAACTTTGGATAGGCACATACCGTACCGGTGGCGACAAACTTGCCCACGCCATGCTTATAAGCCTGGTGCATGAGTTCCACGCCCATGATCATATTGTCGTAGAAGAACTCAGCGGGATGTTCGCGGTTCGCGCCGATTCCGCCGACATTGGCAGCGAGATGAATGACGACCACATTCTTTGGGTCCACGCCTTTGAGCGCATCGACGTATAAGCGTTCAATGGCTTCGCGCTGGGTCAGGTCGTAATTATTCTTGCGCGGAATAAAAATATCCGCTGCGCCACGTTCTTTTAGTTTCTCCACCACGAACGAGCCAAGGAACCCCCCGCCGCCCGTGACGATCACACGTTTATTGGTCCAGAAAATTTCTGCCATGTTTGTTATATCTCTCCATTACTGCACAATAAACTGCGCATTTCGATAGCGATCATCGGTCGGGTCTTTGATCAGACCGGTCTTCAACGCGAACAGCACTTCGCGTACACCGTCATCCACAGTGAGAGTGGTTTCGAAACCGAGCACACGTTTGATCTTCTCGAACGAGACGGTGATATCGCGCATGTCGCCGCCGAAGGTCAAATCTTTGTATTCGACCACGGTTTCGGGCATGCGCTTCAAGACATAAGCAACGATATCGTTCTTTGAATAGTTGCCATTGTCCGTGCCGAGGTTGAACACCTGTCCGCGGATCTTGCCATGCTCCGCTTCCAGTCCCATAATGACACCGCGCACCACATCACGGATATGGACGAACGAACGGGAATATCCACGCTGGTAGATGATGAGCTGGCGTCTGGTATACGCTTCAAGCACAAATTGATTGACGATCAGATCAAAGCGGGTGCGTGGGGAAATTCCATACAACGTAGCAAAGCGAAACAAGAGCGGAGCACAGACCGCGTCCTTCTGGGAGAGTAAATATTCCTCCGCTGCGATCTTGGTCTCAGCGTAGAGCGACTGCGGGTTAAGCGGCGTTTCTTCTGTGACAGGTTTGCCATCTTCCGACAGGCCATAGTTACTGTAAGTGGAAGCAAAGACGAAGCGTTCCACGCCCAGATCTGCCGACTGCTCGAATACCCGCCGGGTCGCATCGACGTTGTACTTCCAGGCTACATGCTTCCCCACTGCCTGACAGGCCGGGAAGCCAACGATCCCCGCCAGGTGAACCACTGCGTCC
>DAOQBX010000222.1:0-3893 GCA_035340155.1 Anaerolineales bacterium
CATGGTCTCGCCAACCAGGAGTGCCTAGGCTGGTTAATTGACGTCAAGAACAAGTTTGGCGGCGTCCCGACCCGCGATGAACTCTACAAGTTCTCCTGGGATACGCTCAACGGTGGTCACGTCATCCCCGGTTATGGACATGCAGTGTTGCGTGTTCCTGATCCGCGCTTCACTGCGCAGATGGACTTCGCCAAGAAGCGTTTCCCGGATGATGATCTGGTGCGCCTCGCGGACATGGTCTTCGATGTGGTTCCGACCGTGTTGAAGGAACAAGGCAAAGCCAAGAATCCGGCTCCGAACGTGGATGCCATCAGCGGCACGCTACAGTATTACTATGGCGTACGCGAGTTCGACTTCTATACTGTGCTCTTCGGTGTGGGTCGCGCGCTTGGTGTGACCCCCAACTTCGTTTGGATGCGCGCCCTCGGCATGCCCATCGAACGTCCCAAGTCTTTGACAACCAAGATGCTGGAAGATGTGGTCGCCAAGGCTGCCCAGCCTGAGTAGTTCATAAATAACAAAAACTCCCGAAGTCGTTTCGACTTCGGGAGTTTTTGTTTACCTAATGCCCAGCCTGTCCAACAGGAAGGAATAATCGAGCGCGATCTCCTTGATGTAGTCATACCGCCCACTGGCTCCGGCGTGACCGGAATCATAGTTGACGTAGAAGATGATCAGGTTATTGTCCGTTTTCATTTCGCGCAGTTTGGCGGTGAATTTGGCCGGTTCCCAAAACGCAACACGCGGGTCGTTCACCCCCGTGGTAATAAGCAGGTTGGGGTAATCTGCCACGTGGAGGTTGTCATAAGGGGAATAGGACAGCATGTACTCGAACAGATCCTGGTCCGCCGGGTTACCCCATTGCTCATACTCCTGGGTGGTGAGCGGAATGCTCGGATCGTTCATGGTGGTGACCACATCCACAAAAGGAACCTTGGCAATGACAGCCTTGAACAGGTCGGGACGCATGGTCATGCAGGCAGTGACGAGTAATCCACCTGCCGAACCGCCTTGCACTGCGAACTTGTCTTTTGCTGCATACCCTTCCTTGATCAAATGCTCTGCGCAGGCGATGAAGTCGGTGAAGGAGTTACGCTTGTGTTTCATTTTGCCATGTTCGTACCATGCGCGCCCCATATCGTATCCGCCGCGAATATGCCCAATGGCGTAGACGAAGCCCCGGTCAATAAGGCTGAAGCGATTGGCGTCAAAGTACGGGTCAATGGTCGCGCCGTAGGAGCCGTATCCATACATCAGCGCCGGGTTGGTTCCATCCCGCTTTTGCAGGTCTTTGCGATACGCAATGGAGATCGGCACCAGCGTTCCATCCGGCGCGGTGGCGTGGATGCGTTCCAGAGTGTATTTCGATTTATCGTAACCGCTTGGGATCGCATCCTCCTTCATGACCTGCCATTCGCCGGTATCCATGTGAACTTCGATGACGGAGTGGGGTGTGATGAGCGAGGAGTATTTCAGGCGCAGGCGGTCGGTCTCGAACTCAGAGTTGCCTTCAGGAAAGACGCTGTAGGTCGGTTCGGGAAATTTCACATACCGGACGTTGCTTAAACCATCTTCGTCGCTGATTCGGATCTGCTTCAACCCGCCTTTGCGTTCATGGACAACGATAAAGTTATCGAAGGTGTCCACATATTCCACCAGCACATCTTCGCGGTGCGGGAGGATATCGCGCCAGTTCTCAATGCCGGGCGCGTCCACCGGCGCAACGCTGACCTTGAAGTTCTTCGCGTTATGGTTATTGACAATGAAGAATCGCCCTTTGTGGTGTGCGGCGCTGTAGTCCAGACCTTCGACGCGCGGTTGCAAGACACGCAATTCACTGGCCGGGTCATCTGCATCCATAAAGCGGTATTCGCGTGTGTTGGTGCTGTAGTGATAGGTGATGATGTACTTGTCGTCGCGAGTCTTGCCGCAGAACAGATAGTAGGCTTCATCGGCTTCGTGAAAAACCAGCACGTCATCTTTCGGGTCGCTGCCCACGCTGTGCCGGAATAATTTATCCGAACGCTGGGTGTCGCTCAGAGTCACATAAAAAATGGTCTGACTGTCGTTGGCCCAATCCACGCCGAAGCGCTCGTAAGCGCTGCCCGAGATGTTCCCAATGATCTCAGGGAAATATTTTCCGGTGACAAGATCCTTGATGTAGATCTCGTACACTTCGCGTCCGCCAAAATCCACCAGGTAGGCAAGTTTTGTTCCGTCGGGGCTGACGCTGATTCCACTGATGCTGCAAAACGATCTGCCCTCAGCCAACTCATTCTGGTCGAGGATCACCTCTTCGGGAGACTCAAGCGATCCCTTCTTGCGGCAAAAGATGGGATATTGTCTTCCTGCAGCGCTTCTCTCATAATAGAAAAAATCGCCTCGCTTCTCCGGGACAGTGGCGTCGGTTTCCTGGATCCTGCCCTTCATCTCGGAGAAGAGCGCTTCCCTTAACGGATGGGTGTGCTGCATCGTTTCTTCGAGGTAATCGCTCTCAGCATGCAGATATTTCATGGTCTCCGGGTCGTCTTTGTCGCGCATCCAATAATAATCGTCGATGCGGGTGACGCCATGCTGGGTCAATTCGTGCGGACGCTTGGGAGCAACGGGCAAGGGCTTGTGTGAACTCATTGCTGGTTCCTTTTATGCGAACGGCAGGTACTTTTCCTTCAAACTCGCCATGTGGTGCTCCACATGGCCGACGAGGATGTAGATCAATGCCCGGGCGCTGATGGGCATGCCGCTGGCGGTGCCGACCTGAGCCACGGCTTCTTCGCTCATGTTCTTTACAGCCAGGATATTGGCGCGGCGCAGGGACTCGAATTCATCCAACAGGTCATTGAACGGCATTTCATCCGCGCCGGATTCGCGAACGTAATCTCCCTGCTCAAAGCCGGGCAGCGGGGTCTTGTCTTTGCGGGAGATGCGCAACAGACGATAGGAGAAGACGCGCTCCCCGTCGATCAGGTGGCTGATGACTTCTTTGATGGACCATTCTGCAGGTCCGTTACGGAAGCGGGCTTGAGAGTCGGATAAACCTCCCAGTGCCGATCGCACCTCCTTAACTTGCGACGCGAGGGCGGAGGTCACATTTCCACGGGCGTCGGCGCGTCGGATATAGTCGGAATAAAATTCGGCAAATTCATTTGGTTCCGGGGATTTGATCTGAGCAGGCATTGAAAAAAAACTCCTTAGGATTGAGATTCGTTGGGTACAGCCAGACTTTTCAATTTGAGCATTTCCGGCCAGGCCCTTGCCACCATTAAGACGACAAGGATCGTGCCGATTCCACCTCCGACCACGGCAATGATGGGGCCAAACAGGGAAGCGGCCAGGCCTGATTCAAAAGCGCCGAGCTCATTCGATGTGCTGATGAAAATACTATTGACTGCGGAGACACGCCCGCGCATCTCATCGGGGGTGCGCGTGAGCAGCAAGGTGCCGCGGATGACCACGCTGATGTTATCCAGCCCGCCAAGCAGCGCCAGCATGGCAACCGATAACCAAAGGGATCTCGAAAGGCCAAAGATGATGGTCGCAATGCCAAAGCCAGCCACCGCCGCGAATAATGTTTTGCCTGCCTGCTTGAATGGCGGCAGATGTGCCAGCGCAAATGCAACGACAATGGCGCCAATGGACGGCGCGGCGCGCATGATGCCCAAACCCTGTGGACCGACCTTGAGAATGTCGGTGGCGTAAATAGGAAGGAGAGCCACCGCACCGCCGAACAACACCGCGAACATATCCAATGTGATGGCGGCGAGGATGACCTTCGTGTCCCGCATGAAGCGGAAGCCTTCCAGCAGGGAATCCATACTGGCAGATTTATTCGCAAGCGGGATGTGACGTCCTTTGATCTGTGTGATGAGAAAAAGAAAGACGAAGGCTGCAAC
>DAOQBX010000223.1:0-3893 GCA_035340155.1 Anaerolineales bacterium
TTAACGGTCGGCATGACTGCGATCTCACCGGCTTTGTGGAATAGTTTGCATACCCCGCTGGTTCGTATGCTTGAATTGCGGGAAGGTCTGATGGGGGCGCAAATGGTCTCTTCTTCAGGACAGAATGTCTTCAATGCAGATACATTCACCAACCGGCTTCCGTTCCTTCTGGAAAACACGGTCTCTTCACAGGTGATGTATATGGAGACCGCCAGTTTTGACGTTCCGCCCTTCCATGAACAGATCGCTGCTTACGAAGAGTCGTGGTTAAGTGGGCGGACCGGGTCGCTGCTTGTGGATGGCCTGGTTTTGGTTCTTGCGCTCATTGGCGGCTGGTCCCTGCTTCGGCGCTGGATTCCAGAGGGTTTGTTCGTCCATACTCTGCTGCTGGTTACCGGCGGTATGTTGTTCTATATGATCCCCCTTTCATGGCAGCGTTATTTTTTGATCATGCAGATCCCCTATTTGCTCTTTGCCGGGGCTGGGGCAGGCTGGGTCTGGGATCGGGTGGCTCGAACATCTCAAGATGTTCGAGCCCGTGCCGATTAATCCAGGATGCCGATCCCTGCCAACTTCTCGATCACACCCACCACGGCGGAGTTGTCCAACTCACCCATGCCCTGTTCGATCATCATCTTGAAGAATTTGGTGTTCTCTTCCACCGACGAAATGGGGATCTCGTATTCCTTGGCGGTGTCCAACACGATGCCCATATCCTTCAACTGCATATAAGCCTTGAAGCCGGGGTTGCGATTGCCGTCGAACAAACGCGGCGGCTTGACATCCAGACTCCAGCACTGCGCCGCGCCGCCTTTGATGGCATCCACCACCTTGCGCGGGTCGACCCCAGCCTTCTTCGAGAAGACCAGCAGTTCACCCATCGCCACCATCTGCGCTGCGACCATGATCTGGTTGGCCGCCTTTGCCACCTGTCCCGCTCCCGCCTCGCCGACATGGGTCACGCTCTTGCCCATGGCCTGAAAGACGGGCATGACCTTTTCCAGCGCTTCAGCCTCACCGCCGACCATGATGGTGAGGGTGCCGTTCCTTGCGCCGATATCCCCGCCGGAGACGGGCGCGTCGAGCGCGAACACCCCGTTCTCTTTTAACTTTGCCGCGATCATACGAGCCGACGCCGGTTTGATGGTGGAGTTATCGACAACGATAACACCCGCGCGGGCGCCTGCAAGGATGCCGTTGGTTTCATCGAGGACCACCTTTTCCACATCCGGTGAGTCGGGCAGGTTGGTAAAGACAATATCCACCTGCCCCGCAACCTCCCTGGGTGAGTTCGCAGCGATGGCGCCTTCAGCCACCAGTTCATCCACGGCAGCGCGTGAGCGGTTATGGACCACCACGGGGAAGCCCGCCTTCAAAATATTCCGTGCAATGGATTTGCCCATCAGCCCCAGACCGATATATCCGACTCGTAACATAAAGTTAACTCCTTGAGTTGAGTATGAATTGAATATGTTTTTTTACAAATAACAGTTTCAATGTCAGAATGACATCTTTTGTTTTTCGGTTTTATAACCCCAACGCCGCATCCAGCCCAACAGACACGCCTCTGATCTTTCGGACATATCGGATGGCAACCAACGCTCCATTGGCAAAGGAATCATAGGATGTGCTGCGGTGGTTGATCGAAAATGTCTCTCCTAAATTGGAAAAGGCAACTTCCTGATCTGATAAGAGTCCCATCATTCGCAGGGAGTGGACCCGAACCCCGGAAGCCAGGCCACCTCGTGCCCCTTTTATGACCTCATTTTCGTGCGTTGGCGTTTCTGTCCTGGTTCTAACTTTTCCCATTCGCATGGCGGTTGCCAGGGCAGTGCCTGATGGAGCATCCGGTTTTATGTTTTCATGCCGTTCGATGATCTCTGCTGAGTCGAAATGCGCAGCTGCTAATTCGGCAAAACGCATCATCAGCACGGCGCCGATTGAAAAGTTGGGGACGATCAGGCAGCCGGTATCCGGGTTGGTCCAGAATGATTTAACTTCCTCGATCCGCTCTTCCGTAAAACCGGAGGTGCCGACAACAACGCCGACCTCTCGGGCGTGCCAATGCTTGAGGTTGTCCATCACAACATTTGGATGGGTGCATTCGACCACTATATCCGCGCTGATCTGTTCGATGGCGGTCTGGATCTGCCTGCCCGCCACCGATTCGCCCGCATGACCTGGATCATAGACACCGCTTAGATGCATATCTTCAGAGTTGGCAACGCCCCTGGCAACAACACTGCCCAAACGCCCCATTGCTCCTGAAACCGCTACATTCATGGGAATGATCTCCTTGAAAGCCTGATTACACCAGCTTGCCGTGGCCTTCGAAAACAGGCTTGTTTTCCAACAGGCGTCTGGGCGAAAAGATCGATAGATCAAGGGAAACATCCACCCCGCGAATAGTTTCAGCCAGATAGCGCCCAATGGCATGGCATTGCTGAAATCCATGCCCGGAGAAGCCATTGGCCAGAATAAACCCCTTGAGTTCGGGCCATTCTCCAATAAAGGCATTTCCGTCGAAGGTACTGACATCGTACAGGCCTGCCCACCCGCTGACGACCTTCAAGCGATCAAATGTGGGCACATACTCGACCAATTCCTGCCATAGGTTATCGATGAAATGTTCGCGATGCCAGACGAAGTCGAACCCGATCGGATCCTCATCCGTTGATTTGGCGCACATGAACCTGTTGCCATGTTCCTGGATCAAATACAACCCGGAAGGAAAGACGGTTAACGGGTAGATCTCCTCCGGCGTGGAATCGGTTTGCAGGACAAAGACTTCGCGCATTATCGGGTCGATCGGCAGGTTAACACCGGCGGTGCGGGCCAGATTTGGACCCCAGGCGCCTGCGCTGTTAACCACATATTTTGCATGCAGTTCGGTGCCATCCTTCAGTTTCACACCGTTTGCTTTCCCATCTGCGTGTAACACGGCGGCAACTTCGCCTGTAATAAAAGTTGCGCCAAGGTCGATCGACTTTCTCTTATAGGCGATGAGCACAGCGTGCGGATCCATTGTGCCGTCAAAGCGGCCGAAGGCGCCGCCGGCGATCTTGCTTACGTCGTACAAGGGAAATCTGGCTTTGATCTCTTCAGGTTCCAGCCAGCTGACGCCGCAATTCAATTCCTGCTGTAAGGCCACGCCATCGATGGCGTTCGCCCGGGTGGATTCGTCTGCGAGGAAAAGGTTGCCCTGTTGCTTGAAATTGATGGCGGGCTTCCAATTGCCAACCGCCATATCCTCGCTAAAGGTTTTCAGTTTCTCCAACCCGTACTGCGAGATCAGGATGTTTTCCTTGATGTTGAATTGCAGGCGGGTGTTGCCGTCTGAAAGCACGCTGGAATTATGTTCGTAGCCCGGCTCCATTTCGACGATCGCCACTTTCAGGCTCGGGTCTTGCAACAGCAGATAATAGGCAGTGGCGCATCCCATCACCCCACCGCCGGCCATGATCACATCGAAAGTTCTGGTTTCATTCATGATCTTTCTCCGTATATCCCGTTTCTTCCAATATGATCTTTACCATCAACCCCAAACCGATATATCCGACTCGTAACATAGAGGGAACTCCTTGAGATGAGAATGACCGCATTATAAACGCCTTGCCCCCATCGCTGCCATTACCAGCGACAGGGCCTGGAAATGAAAAAGCCTGCCCCTGGACAGGGACAGGCTTCAGGTCCGATAAAGAAGCGTTTACTCGATAGTGTAGGTCAGGTTCACAGTCACACTGATGGCCAATTGGCCCGGCTGGATCGGCACTGCCACATCCGCCACAGCGGCTCCACCGCCGCCGCCCTTGCCTTCAAAGTAGGGGGTCGGGCTGCTCTCGAAGTAGCTGATGCTGGAAATTTCCGTGAGTTTCACACCAGAGGCATCGGCC
>DAOQBX010000224.1:0-3885 GCA_035340155.1 Anaerolineales bacterium
TCGCAATTTTCATGATCGTTTCTCTGACAATTTCAGCCTGCGGGGCAGCCCCCTCCCTTTGGGGAGTGCCTCCCACCCCCACAGCGGAATCCTTCACCCAGGAAACGCCTCTTTTCGACCCGTTCGTTGTTCAAGACGCCCCGATCATTTTCCCCACCTCAACCACGCCCCCATTCATTGAAACGGCTGCGGCGGCCACGCCGGCACCGCAACAGACTCCCCAAAGCGCGAATCAGACTCCGGGGCCGATGCCCACGCTGCGAGCGGAGAATGATGCGGCCCCATTCCTCTACTATGCCCAAAGCGGTGACATGCTTTCGGCCATCGCCAAACGTTTCGGCGTCGATGAAACCGAGATCATCTCAGACGCCGACCTGACACAAACCACCCTGATCGATCCCGGTACCCTGCTGGTCATCCCCAACCGGATCACCGAAGCCACCACACCCAACATCCAACTTGTTCCCGACGCTGAGATCGTGTTCTCCGCCACCGCGCTTAATTTCGATACGGAAAAATATGTAAAGGAACAGAACGGCTACCTGAGCGATTTCCGCGACTACCTCGGCTCCACCGGCTGGATCGAAGGCTATGCCGCCATTGACCGGCTTGCCATCGAGAATTCCATCAACCCGCGCTTGCTGCTTGCCCTGCTTGAGTTTGAAAGCCGTTGGGTACGTGGGCAGCCCATCGACATTTTGCACACAGACTTTCCAATGGGCTTCAACGACTATCACTACAAAGGTATGAGCGTCCAGATGACGTGGGCTATTAACACCATGTCCATTGCATATTATGGCTGGCGCGCCGGGACGATCACCCAACTCGATTTCCCTGAAGGGACGACCCTGCGGCTTGACCCGCGCCTGAATGCGGGTACGGTGGCCATCCAATACCTGTTCTCACGCCTGCACAGCCAGTCTCAGTGGGCGCAGATCATTAATCCAGATACCGGTTTCCCGGCCATGTATAACGAGATGTTCGGAGATCCGTGGGCACGCGCCAAACCCGTGGACCCGCTCTTCCCGCCTGCGCTCAATCAGCCCACTTTGAACCTGCCATTTGAACCGGGCACAAAGTGGAGTTTTACCGGGGGCCCGCACAATGGCTGGGGACAGATCAGCCCCAGTATTTATGGACAGTCTCATAGCATTTTCTCCGCCATCGACTTCGCTCCCGCGGCAGCCGAAAGCGGGTGCATCCCTTCCAACGCCTGGGTGGTGGCAGCCGCACCCGGTCTGGTGGTGCGTTCTGCTAACGGCGTGGTGATGGTGGACCTTGACGGCGATGGCTTTGAACAGACCGGCTGGGATCTGCTTTATCTTCACATCGCAGCCGAGGGGCGCGTCTCTGCCGGGACCTGGCTGGAGGCCAACGACCGTATCGGTCATCCCTCATGTGAAGGCGGAGTTTCCACCGGCACCCATCTTCACTTTGCAAGGAAATATAACGGCGAGTGGGTTACAGCGGATGGTCCCATTCCCTTCGTGATGAGTGGCTGGCGCGTCGTGGCAGGCGAAGCACCCTATAAAGGCAAATTGGTCCGCGGGGATGAAGAAATCGTTGCCGACTTGCTCAGCCAAAGTTTTGCAAACATCATCCGCGATAAAGATGAATAACCTCAACAGACCATTTAGAAGACTTTTTACATCCTTCTTAAGCACAGTTTTACTGCTTACCTCCTGCAGCCCAAACTCCACCTCTTCAGGGTTTTCCACACCACCGACGAAAGTTGCCGTGGGAGAATCCGTCGGGATGGCCGGAATCCCAACCTCCCTGCCTGTGCGTCCCGCATATCAACCTGGTGAATTGGTGGATTACACCGCCCAAACCGGCGATACCCTGCCCGCACTCGCGAAGCGCTTCAACACAACCGTGGATGAGATTCTTGCAGCCAATCTTCAAATTCCCCGCGACGCAACCACCATGCCTCCCGGTATGCCCATGTCAATTCCAATTTATTACCGCGCTTTGTGGGGCAGCCCATTTTTGATCCTACCTGACCATGCCTTCGTAAACGGTCCTGCAGATAACGGGTTTAACACTGCTGCTTTCATATCCTCGCATGAAGGCTGGTTGAAAGATTACCGTGCCTACGTTGGCGGCAAGTGGAAAAGCGGCGCAGAATTGGTGGACTATGTATCGGTGAACTACAGCATCAGTCCACGCCTGCTTATCGCCATTCTGGAATATCAGGGCGGCGCGCTCTCACAGCCTGAGCCGCCCGTCAAAAAGAATCTGCTCGGACTTCGCCGTCAATTTTGGGAGACCCCCTACTTGCAACTCGTACTCGCTGCCAATACGCTGAACAACGGCTACTACAGTTGGCGCATCGGTTCATTATTGGAATTTGAAGATACCGCCGGGATCCTGATCCGCCCGGACCCATGGCTGAACGCTGCTTCCATGTCGCTCCAATACTACTATTCCAGAATGTTCGCCGGGAATGATTTTACACTCGCCACCGGCCCGGAAGGTCTATTCCAAACCTACACAAATTTATACGGCAACCCTTGGGAACAACAGACCGTTCTGATCCCCGGTAGCCTGCAACAGCCGGAATTGTTTCTACCTTTTCCCAACCTGCAAACCTGGAGCTATACGGGCGGCCCGCATACAGGCTGGGGCACGGGTGAACCATTTGCAGCAATCGACTTTGCCCCACCTGCTGAAAAATCGGGCTGCATTCCTGCCAAGGCGGAAAACTACGCCACTGCCATGGCAGACGGGATCATAGTCCGCTCCACAATTGACGGTGTTGCCCTTGATCTGGATATGGATGGAAATGAACGTACAGGTTGGGTGATCTATTACCTCCATCTTGCCACCGACCAAAGAGCACCTCTCGGCGCAAACCTGAAAGCAGGTGACCAGATCGGGTATCCCTCCTGTGAGGGCGGGCGCTCCACGGGAACGCATGTCCATGTAGCAAGAAAATACAATGGCGAGTGGATCGTTGCCGACAGCGCCATCCCTTTTACGCTAAGCGGATGGTCAGCCCATAGCGGCGGTGAAGCCTACGTCGGAACGCTCACAAAAGGCGGGGTCGTGGTCATTGCCTGCGAGTGCGGCGATGCCTTCACTGCTGTCAGTGGGAGTTATCCATAAAAAAACGGGCGCTTATGCGCCCGCTTCCTTTTTGATATACTCGCCTTCGTTGACAAGCGACCCCGAACTTTCATCATAGATCTTGTACGTAAGCCTGATCGGAAAAGCCTTGCTAAGCATGGTCTGTGCCGGGCAATATTTCTCGGCAGATAACTCAATGGCACGTAATACAGCGCCATTGTCTATTTCTTTTCCACGAAAAGAATACTCGATCACAGCCGCAGTGAATACCTTCGGATGTTCGTCAGCACGGTCGGCATGAACCCTGACCTGAAAATCGGTCACATCCTGCTTCTTTTTGGACAGGATAGAGATCACATCCATGGCAGTACAGCCCGCCAACCCTAGCGCAATAAATTCCATGGGACGCGCACCGCTGCCATCCCCGCCGACAGAGGAGTCTGAATCCAATCGTTGGGTGAACCCGGAATCCCCCGCCCCTTCAAACGTCATTCTGCCTTTCCAATCCAAAACTACATCCATATTCACTCCATGATCACATCAGGTACGTATTTTTCCAGATTATTTTGGGAGATACCACCGATCCACATGAGTTTCACCCGGCCATTCCGGTCAATAACATAGGAACTGGGCAGGTTCACGGTGTTAAACTTGCTCCCTGCCAGGCTCCCTGAGTCCATCCACACCGGGAAGGGCAGGTCAAACTCCTTTACAAAAGCATCCACTTCTTCCGCCCCTTCGCCCTGATCGATGGCGATCAACTCAAAACCGTTCTCCTTATATTTTTCATACAAGGCTTTTAAAGTAGGCATCTCT
>DAOQBX010000225.1:0-3882 GCA_035340155.1 Anaerolineales bacterium
TCCGCTGAACACCCCATCAAGGTGCTGTTCGTCCCGTCTGTCGATGCCAACATCATCACCACCGGTGGTGAAGTGATGGCCGCCGCTTTGAACGAAGCCACCGGCTTGAACTTCGAAGTGGTCGTCCCGACCTCTTATGCTGCGACCGTCGAAGAGATGTGCGCCTCCCCGGCCGATACCATGGCCTTCATCCCCGGCCTCGGTTACGCCATCGCCAGCCAGCTGTGCGGTGTGGATGTTGCCTTCAAGGCCATCCGCTTCGGCTACCCTGTTTACTGGGCTGAATACATTGTCGCCCGCGACAGCGAATACCAGACCCTCGCCGACCTCGAAGGCAAGAAGTGGGGTTATGGCGATCAGGGTTCGACCTCCGGTTACATGGTCCCGACCGTTGAACTCGCCGCGGCTGGAATCACCCCCGGTGAGCAGGTCCAGACCGGCGGTCACAACCAGACCGTCACCGCTGTGTACAACGGCGAAGTGGACTTCGGTACCGTCTTCTACAGCGTGCCGCTCAACCCCGATGGCAAGCCCATCTTCACGTACGATGATTATCTCGCTGGCAAGATCACCGACCTTGCCCAGTATGAGATCCCGGCTGAGTCCGTTGCGAACTGCGCCCCGGATGCCGAAGGCAAGAAACTGCTCTGCGACGGCTACCGCATTCTCGATGCCCGCGCCAACATCCGCACTGAAGCGCCGGATGTAGTCCAGAAGGTTCGCATCCTGGCTGTCTCTGCCGCCATCCCGAACGACACCATGTCCTTCGGCCCCGACTTCCCCGCTGATGTGCGCACCCAGATCGAAGAAGCCCTCGTGGCCTTCTCCCAGACCGAAGCCTGGGGCACCTCCATTGGTTCCGCCGACTTCTACGGCTGGTCCGGTATCGCCCCGGCGGAAGATGCCGAGTATGATATGGTCCGCGAGATGGTTGCGGCCACCGGCTACAAACTTCCCGAATAAGATCTATCTTTTGTAACAAGCCTTTGGGGCAGGGAGATATACTCCCTGCCCCAAACTGTTCTTATCCATTATTTTTTCGTTTCAGGGCTGGATATATCTTATAATAAAATGCGCCCGGTCAAGATGGAACACCGGCATCCCAATTATCAGGATACCCCTATGCTACAGATCAAAAACCTGACCAAGATCTACGACGGTGGAGTGAAAGCGCTGGATAACGTCAGCTTTGACGTGCCGGATGGACAGTTCCTGGCCGTCATCGGGCTGAGTGGTTCGGGCAAGTCCACCCTCTTGCGCTGCATCAACCGTCTGATCGAACCGACCGAAGGTCAGATCCTATGGAATGGGGAAGATATCACCGCCGCGTCACAGGAAGAGATGCGCCGCATCCGACGCAAGATCGGCATGGTCTTTCAACACTTCAACCTGGTGCATCGCTCGAAGGTGATCACAAACGTCCTGGCCGGACGGCTGGGATACGTCAACCCGGCCTGGAGCCTGGTGAACCGTTTTCCCAAACAGGATGTCGAAAAGGCCCTCCAGCAATTGCAACGGGTGGGTATCGCAGACAAGGCCAATCACCGCGCCGACGAATTGAGCGGCGGCCAGCAGCAGCGCGTGGCCATCGCGCGCGCGCTCATGCAGGACCCGAAGATGGTCCTGGCCGATGAACCGGTTGCCAGCCTTGACCCCGTTCTTGCGCACAGCATCATGAGTCATCTCGAAGACATCAACAAAAACGACGGCGTCACCGTCTTATGCAGCCTGCACTTCCTTGATCTCGTCCATCGCTATGCCGACCGGGTGGTCGCGCTCAATCAGGGCAAGCTGGTCTTTGAAGGGCTGCCCAAAGACATCGATGATAAGAAGTTCAAAGACATCTATGGTCGCGATGCGGAGCGGGTAGGATAGGTCATGAACAATAAAAAATCATCTCCCTGGAAATCCATACAAGTCGGCCTCGTTTCATTTTTAGTGATGGTGATCTTTGCCTACGGATTTCAGATCACAAAAGTGAACCTTGAAGAACTCCGCAGCGAAAAACGACAGGAGAGTCTTGTACGCGTCATGCGCGCGCTGGCAAAACCCGAGATCTTCGAATACGAACAGGCGGAAGAGATCGTCAACGTTCCCGTTTATGTTCCCTGCCCACCGGACAATCTTTCTGTGCCGGAGCAAAACACTTCCGAACCCTATCTCATAGTCACCCCTGCCTGTGGGAACCCTGGCGACGTGGTCCAGGTAGAAGGCTTTAATTTTGCGCCCAACACCACCGGGCCGCTACGCTTTGTCCCTGGCAGCGACCCGGCGAACATCGTAACCCTCGGCCGTGAAAACGCTGAGACCGACGATCATGGGAACTTCATCGCCTCCCTGGAACTGCCCAAACGTCCCAGTGACGAAGTGCAATACATCCGTGCTACATTGCGGAAGAACGTGGGGCTGCCCCACCTCACACAAACCGCTTATGATACCTGGGACAAGATCGTCGAAACGGTCTTCCTCGCTTTGCTGGCGACCGTGTTCGGGACCTTCCTCGCCATTCCGTTAAGTTTCATCGCCGCGCGCAACCTGATGAAGTCGGTCCGCAGTCCGCTGACCAGCATTGCCATGTCTGTGTTGGGCTGGCCGCTTGGCATCGTGTTCGGGTTCGTGGCTGTGCGCTGGGTTGGGAATCTCAGCACATCCATCGGCACAAATTCCATGATCAACATTATTGGTGTGATCGCGGCTCCAGCCTTGATGTGGCTCGGGTTACGCTGGGCCATGCCCCAGGTCGAGACCGTGACCACCTCTCAATCCACACGCCTGGCCCGCCTTGGCGTGATCCTAGTCTCTGTATTGGCCGGATTCCTCGGTCTGTTCCAACTGGCAAGCCTCGCCAAGACCGTGGGAGAGAGCCTGCAAACTTCACTGGGTTCCTTTGGCTTCATCGGCTATTTCTTCTTTCAGGTGGGCGATATCATTGCCATCATCACACCTGCGCTGGGTGCGCTCGCTGCCGGCGGAACATTGAGCAGCATCCTGGGGCGCATCGGGCAACATGCATCCGAAAAGATGGCTGCCCCCGCCGTTAAATCCATCAACCTGATTCTGGCCACGCTAGCCGGGGCCGTGGTGTTCGGGCTGCTCGGGCAGCTGGTGGAAGTATTGTACGAGATCGGACGTCCGGTTTATACCCTGTGGGGACCCGCCATCATTGGAGCCGCTTCGGGTCTCCTCCTTGTACTGTTCACCAAACCCAAAGAGTCGCTACCCATTGGCCTGGTGGTATACACCATCACACGGACCATCCTCAATGCCCTGCGTTCGGTGGAAGCATTGGTGATGGCGATCGTATTCGTCATTGCGGTGGGCATTGGGCCTTTCGCAGGTGTGATGGCACTCGGCCTGCACACCATCGTCAGCCTCGCAAAACTTTATTCGGAGCAGGTGGAGAGCATCTCCGCTGGTCCGTTGGAAGCGATCGAAGCCACGGGCGCGAACCGTTTGCAGACCATCATCTATGCGGTCATCCCGCAGATCGTACCGCCTTATATCTCCTACACCATGTACCGTTGGGACATCAACGTGCGCATGTCCACTATCATCGGTTTTGTGGGCGGCGGCGGTATCGGTTTCCTGCTGCAACAGAACATCAACCTCTTGAACTACCGCGCGGCATCGGCCCAGATGATCGCCATTGCGGTGGTCGTCTCGATCATGGACTATATCAGTTCCGTGCTGCGCGAACGAGTAGTGTAGCGAGAAAGTTCAATAGTAAAGATGACAAAACAGGTCAGAGCAATTCTGACCTGTTTTGTCATTAACGGGGAAACTCGTGATTGCCACGAGATTATATATAATGTACAATCCGCGCCAATTCAAGGAATCATTCCCCCATGCTAAATCTCAACCTCAAAACCACCCCCTTCCACG
>DAOQBX010000226.1:0-3858 GCA_035340155.1 Anaerolineales bacterium
GGTGATCGCACGCGCCATCATCCTCGAACCCAAGCTGGTCGTAGCCGATGAACCGGTTTCGATGCTGGACGCTTCCGTGCGCGTGGAGATCCTTAAATTACTGCGTGGCTTGCAAGAGAAATACCGCCTGGCCGTGATCTATATCACGCACGATCTCTCCACAGTACGCTACTTTTCAGAGCGCGTGTTCGTGATGTACGCCGGGAATATCGTTGAGAAGGCGCCGGTAAACTCTCTTGTCCACAACCCGAAGCACCCGTATACATCTGCATTGATGGATGCCACTTCAGACCCGGATGCGAACAACGCGCTTCAATACCGTGAACTGCCGCCGGGCGAACCGCCCAGCCTGGTCAACCCGCCCAGTGGATGCCGCTTCCACCCGCGCTGCCCGCGCCGGATGGAAAACATCTGCGATGTGGAAGAGCCGTATGAACTTCAGGCGGATGATCATCTCGTTGCCTGCTGGCTGTATAAATAATGATCCTCGAGCACCCGGAACGCCTGGTCGTTGTAGCAGTGGGGATGATGCTGTTCGGTTGCGTCATGCCTTTTCTGATGGTCATTCACGTGGTGGAGTCGACTTTCTTTCTGAATTTCCTCTCCTACACTCTGTCTGTCCTGGGGTTGTTCCTGGGGATTACAGGTGTAGCCTTGCTACGGGTTCGCCAGAAGAAAAACGATGATGATGATCAGTATCGTTAGCCATATCCGATCTTAAGTCTGAGTGCCTGCAAACAAAGCCTGTTTGCAGGCACGTTTTTATCAGAGTGCCGCATAGATGATGGGTAGTTTCAGGTGTGGGGTCGGGTGAAGCGTTTTTTTTCATCCTCGCTGACAAAGGCAAATTCGCTTTTTTTTGCTATAATGCACCAATCTTAATTTGGGAGTTCCCTCCATGACCGCTCAAAAGCCGCTGTTGGAAGTCAAAAACCTGAAGACCTATTTTTATACCGAGGATGGCGTGGTCCGCTCCGTGGATGGGGTGGACTTTCATGTTAATCCCGGTGAAGTGCTTGGGATCGTGGGCGAATCTGGATGCGGGAAGAGTGTGACCTCCCTTTCCATCATGCGCTTGATCAGCGTGCCTGGCAGGATCGTGGAAGGTGAGATCCTGTTCGATGGTAAGAACCTTGTGAAAGCCACCGAAGAAGAAATGATGCAGGTACGCGGCAACCGCATTTCAATGATCTTCCAGCAGCCGCAATCTGCGCTCAACCCGGTGTTCCGTGCCGGTGACCAGATCTCGGAGGTTCTCGATATTCATCAGGATTTCGGCAAGGAAGCGGGGCGGGAGCGCGCTGTTGAGTTGTTGAAGCTGGTGGGCATTCCTGAGCCGGAACGCCGCGCCGAGTCGTTCCCCCATGAACTGTCCGGCGGTATGGCACAGCGCGTGATGATCGCAATGGCGCTGGCTTGTGTTCCCGATCTGTTGATCGCGGATGAACCCACCACCGCCCTGGATGTAACCATTCAGGCCCAGATCCTGGATCTGATGCGCGATATGAAGAAGCAACTGGGTTCTGCGATGATCCTCATCACGCACGACCTGGGTGTTATCGCGGAGATGGCGAACCGCGTGGCGGTGATGTACGCAGGCGAGATCGTGGAAGAATCGCCGGTGGCCTCGCTATTTGATACCCCGCTTCACCCCTACACCCGCGGCCTGATCGGTTCGATCCCGGTGTTAGGCGATGTCCGTGAGCGTTTGGATGTCATCCCCGGTTCAGTGCCGAATCTGATCAACCTGCCCCCAGGCTGCCGCTTTGCCCCGCGCTGCCGGGCCCGTATGGATAACAACCTGTCGATCTGCACGGAAAAACATCCCGATCTGATCGAGGTCTCTGAAGGTCACAAAGTTCGCTGCTGGCTCTACCAGGATGCTGAAGGCCATAAGGCCCCCGGCAAGACTGCAAAATAAAAAACGAGAGATGATACTCACATGGATACGATGAACAAACAACCGCAAGGAAAATCGGACCTGTTGGAGGTCAAGAATCTCGTCAAGTATTTCCCGGTTCGCTCGGGACTTTTACAACGTACCACGGCCTGGGTCAAGGCGGTGGATAACGTTAGCTTTGCAGTAAAAGAAGGCGAGACGCTCGGTATGGTGGGCGAATCCGGCTGTGGAAAGACGACCATTGGCCGCACGGTTCTGCGTCTGGTTGAACCGACTGCTGGTGAAGTCTCCTTCAACGGTCAGGATATTTTAAAGATGGGTGCAAAGGATTTGAAACCTTTGCGCCGCGATATGCAGATCATTTTCCAGGACCCTTACGCCTCTTTAAATCCCCGCATCCCCATCGGCGAGTCTGTGATGGAAGGGCTGCACATTCACAATATTGGCCATCCAAAGGATCGCTGGGAAGTGGCCATTAATATGTTGAAGAAAGTGGGACTTGAGGAATATCATGCCCGCCGTTATCCGCACGAGTTCTCCGGCGGCCAGCGTCAGCGCATCGGTATTGCCCGCGCTCTGGCCTTGAACCCCAAATTCATCGTCTGTGATGAACCGGTCTCCGCTTTGGATGTTTCCATCCAGTCTCAGGTGCTGAACATTCTCAAGGATCTTCAGAAGGAATTCGGCCTGACCTATCTGTTCATTGCTCACAATCTGAGCGTGGTGGAACATATCTCTGACCGTGTTGCGGTGATGTATCTCGGCAAGATGGTTGAATTAGCCGAACGCGACGTGCTTTATCGTGAGCCGTTGCACCCTTATACCCGCGCCTTGCTCTCCGCCATTCCGGTGGCTCATCCGGATATGAAGCGCGAACGCACCATCCTCAAGGGGGATGTGCCCAGTCCGCTCAACCCACCCAAGGGTTGTCGCTTCCATACCCGCTGTCCCATTGCTGTGGAGAAGTGTTCCCAGGACGAGCCCGAGTTCAAGCAGATTCGCCCCGGTCACTGGGTGGCTTGCTGGTTGGCAGAGTAACAGATTGAAAAAAGTAGGGACCGCCGTACGGCGGTCCCTTTTTGTTTAATTCCTCATCGATGAAAATTGAAAAGCGAATTTATGACCGCGCTGGGTATAATTGCCTTCTATTCCCTTTCCTGTTTCTACTTCCATCAGGATTCATCTCTGGCAGGTACTTTATGAAAATGAGACACATTCCCGCTTTGTTTATTGTGATGGCGCTGCTTTCCGGTTGTCTGCAATTGGGCACCCAGGTGGAAACGCCAACGCCCCTTGCCGCCACGGAGATCGTTCCCACGGCCACCCCGGTACAGCCGGAACTGGTTTCCTTAACTGTCTGCCTGGGGCAGGAGCCGAACAGCCTGTATCCCTTCGGTGAATTGAACAGTGCGGCCAGGAGCGTCCTCGCGGCTGTGTACGATGGACCCTTTGACACCATTTCCTATGAATACGCCCCGGTGATCCTGACCCAGATTCCCTCCATCGAAAACGGGGATGGTCAGATCGTAAAGACCCAGGTAAAGGTTGGAGATCAGGTTCTCGACGCGGATGGCAATATTGCAGCCGTGGCCGAAGGGTTACGTGTGCGCCCCGCCGGCTGTACCAGTGATGACTGTGCCATTACATACGATGGCCTTGCCCCGCTTGAAATGGACCAGATGATCGTCACTTTCCGCCTCCGGCCCGACCTGACCTGGTCGGACGGTACACCGCTCACCGCCGACGATTCGATCTATTCATTCGAAGTCCAAAAGAACAGCAATATCAATAAATTTCTCATCGACCGCACACAAGTCTATGAGGCCGCCGACCCGCAAACCCTTCAATGGTTCGGCATGCCCGGCTTCATCGACCAGACCTATTTCACCAATTTTTGGACGCCTGCTCCGAAACACATCTGGAGCGAGTTCTCCCCGGAGCAACTGGCCGAAAGTGAT
>DAOQBX010000227.1:0-3838 GCA_035340155.1 Anaerolineales bacterium
CCTGCATGGACTTCGCCCATCTGCATGCCCGTCCCGGCGATGGCACGATGAATACCTATGATGAATGGTCGCGCCTGCTGGAAAAATATGGCAAGACTCTTGGCGGTAAAGCCCTTAAGCGCTTGCATATCCACCTCTCCGGCATTGAGTATGGTCCCAAAGGCGAGAAGAACCACCTTCCGTTGGCCGAAGCGGACCTGGATCTGAAGGCGCTCTTCAAGGCCTTGTATGAATTCGGTTGCGGCGGGCGCATCCTGTGCGAAAGCCCCATCATGGAAGAGGATGCGCTGAACATGAAGAAGGCTTGGATGAAGACCAGCGGCGAGAAAGAAAAATAAGTTTAAAAGAAAAAACATCCCGCTCATTGTTGAGCGGGATGTTTTTGATTAAGGGATTATTTATTCAAGCCGACATTCATCTCGTATGTGGCCGGGTCGTTATCGCCAACCACCATATTATCTGCCGAAGCATCGTAGTAGCCTTCCGCTGAGAAGACCATGGTGAACTCGGTGTTGCGTGGAATGTCTGTAATTCGGTAGGAACCATCCGAGCCGGTTTGCAGGTAGGTGATCACGTACTTGTCTGCGAAGTCGGCGTTCTGCCATTCGTCGTAAGTGGTGCCGGGAGTCAGAACGAAAACATATGCATCGCGGATGGGCTTATCAGTGGAGGCATCGTACACAATGCCGGAGACGGTGATCGTGTCGCCGCTCTGTTGGGGTGTATTGAAGTTTCCACCGCCTCCGCTCCCAACCTGGATCTCAGCGGTCGAGCCAAGCGGGGTCAGATTGTCGCCCGCATAGAACTCCACTCTATATGAACCCGCAGGCAAGGGATTGCCCTCATTTGGAAGGTAGGTTCCAAAGAGGCCGGAATCGCCCCATTCCCAAGCATAACTATACTCGGAAACCTTCTCGCCATCCTTGTACCAATATTCGACCATAACTTCGCCATCCGTCATACCGGCGTATTCGAAGCCTGCTGCAAGGCATAAGGCAGAGTCTGGGTAGGAACTGACCGCGTCATTGCTCCAGTCGCATTTGTCTGCTGTGCTGCCTGTTGTGTCCAGCCAGACAAAGTTTGTGGCGGATTCACTGCCGCTGCCAGACTGACTGACCACGCCCGGAATGCCGAATGGGCTGGTATATGCCCTGCCCGACTGCGCCGCCTGGATCAAGGGCTGTGCAAGATTGACCGGGCGGATGCCGTTCAAGAAGCCGCCGATGGGAATGCAGGAGTCTTTCTCATCAAGCACGCCGTCGCCGTTCGTGTCCTGGACCTGGCGGCAGTCGGAGGTTTCTGTGTCGCGACTCGCCGCTGCGATCGTGGGTACGCCAATGATGGATCCGTTGTTATCTGCTGCGAGACCGCCGGAGTTGCCGCCGGAGATGGTGGTATCGGTCTTGATCCAGGCGCGGTCGCCAATTTGGTCTTCGGAGGAAAAGCCTGAGACCGTTCCCTGGGTGTAGGTGATGGTATCTCCGCCGATGAGGGGGAAACCGAAGATGTTCATCTTGTCGCCGACATGCATGTTATCGGAGTTGCCGATCTCCACATAAGGCAGGTTCAGGCTGTTCGGGTCCACAGTAGTGCCGTTGATGGTGGAAGTGATCTGGATCACGGCCAGGTCGAGAAAACCGTCCACGGCTTTGACCGTTGCCAGGTAGGAGGGAACCGCAGGTCTATCCTCGGAAACGATGATGGAAACACTGAGGGCATCCGGTTCGCTTTCCACATCGCCTTGTGAAGCAGGGCTGGCGACATGGGCATTGGTGAGGATCATGCCTGTGGAGGTCAGGATCGTCCCCGAGCCGACATAGCCGGGCACCAGCTCACCGTTCTGTTCGAACAGCCCGAAGATCTGCACAGTAGCGGAAATCAGACGGGCGCGGTTGGCGGCGGAAAGTTCACCCGGCTCGGTGGTGGGGGTGTCGGTTGAGCCATTGTTGGTG
The DNA here is from genome assembly GCA_035340155.1 of Anaerolineales bacterium. Taxonomy (GTDB): domain Bacteria; phylum Chloroflexota; class Anaerolineae; order Anaerolineales; family Villigracilaceae; genus Villigracilis. The sequence continues at coordinate 1,953 of DAOQBX010000227.1, forward strand.
GGCGGCGTGACCGGTTCCACTGCCGGGGATGCTGCTTTACAAGAAAGTGCTGTGATGGCAAGGATGGTGAGAAATATCCAGAGATGTTTAAAGTTTGGTTTCATGCTCGCCTCCATGCTAAAAACTCAATGACCTGAGGAAGACCAGGAATCTTCCCATGTCCAGATCGTAATTCTTTTCATCGGCCTGGAAGGTGACAACGACGGCATGGTCGCCGTTGAGGAACACATAGTCCGTGCCGCGCACTACGCTGGGGAGTTGATCGTGGGTTAAGTCGGGGTTGGACTCAACGAAGACATAACTGATCTCGTAGGCCTCGCGCCCGTATACGGTCACTTCTCGCTGGTCGAGCATACGGAAAGCCAGCAGGTTTTGGGCGTAATTCAGAGAAAGGCGGCTGGACACTTCCGCAGCGGAGGCCTCCTGGGTGGTGGGAATTTTTTGGATAACGTATGTCGCGCCGAAGCCGGTGGATTTGATATCCACCGTGTGAAGGATCTCATTGCCTGCGGGTTCGACTTGCAGCCAGCCTTTTGGCGCCTGGGCGCTGACGCCTTCTGCGTTGAAGGCGAGGCTGGCGTTCTCAATGCTGGATTTGTAAAGCCAGCCTGCGATGAGGGCAATGACCGTTAATGCAACGACTGTGATCTCTGCGAAGCGGTCGCCGAGGGAGACTTGTTTGTTTGCCATGAGTTCCTCCTACTTCCCGGCCTGCAGCGATTTGAGATTGCGGCGCACCAATACAAGGATCACCCCGGTGGTGACAAAGGCCACGACTGCTGCCAGAGCGAGCCCCATCCAGGCGTTGGAGGTTGCTCCGCTAAGGGAGAGGGTGGGGCGGGTGACGATACCCTGCAGCCAGTTAAAGACGCCGTTGAAAGTCGCTGCGAGGGTAATGCCCAACGGCATCCACCAGATCTGCTCGGATTCAAATTTAGCGCGGCCGAGGAAATAGCCGGTGATGCCAGAGAAGGCTGCTTGCGCCAGCGCAACCACCGCAATGCGGATGATGCCCGCACCAAGGTCCACGCCGCCGTTGGAGACGACGAATTGGATGTTCAACACGGTGGCGTAGCCAAGCCCTGCTGCGGTCGCATAGACGACGCCATCGGTGGGTTCATCGAATTCATCGGAGTTGTAGATGCTGTAGCGTACAGCGGCATATTTCAGGAATTCCTGTGTGAAGCCGACCACGAGGATCCCGCCCACGATGGTGGTGATTGTGTCGCTACGGAGCCAATGTGAGACGCGGAAAAGATCATCCACAACGGGGATGCCCACGGCTGCGGCAAGAATCCCGCCGAGTGCGAACACACCCAAGACAAAACCTTTGGGTTCGGGTTCGGCCCGGTCTTGCAAGTAGAAGAAGACCAGCCAGATGGCCGCAGGGACAATGGCGAGAAAGACGCCGGTCAATAAGAGCGTAGCGGGGGTGAAAACGGGTTGCAGGGAATTGTTGACAGCATAGACAACGCCCACGAAAAGCAACAGGCCGACGATGAGCAGGATCTCATCTCGCCAGACATGCTTTCGTTCATGAATGGACTTGGCTTCATTCATAAAACGTTCCTCCTTGGTTATTGGTCTGAGATGCATTCATCATATTGCAAATCAGTCGAAAGTCAATAGGAAGTAAGGTCTCAAAAAGTTCCGGCGGGGATGCGCTTACAGGCTGGCGGTCAGGCCGAAGTCGGAGGGTAGAAGCGAGAACATGTGCGCGTCATGGATCTTTGTTCCCACGGTCATGCGGTTGAGCAGGATGCCCTCGTAGTGTGCTCCGATCTTTTCCGCCACCCGCTTGCTGGCTTCGTTGCCCACTGCAATAACGATCTCGGCGCGGATCAAATTTACGCTTTCGAAGGCGAAATGCGCGGCCAGCCTTGCGG
>DAOQBX010000228.1:0-3825 GCA_035340155.1 Anaerolineales bacterium
CGGATACCAAGGACGCCTGGCCACCCCGGTGGTGTACCATGACAATGAAAAAGAATTGCTGCTGACCTTCTTCCCGCCCGAACTGGGACTGCCGGTCAACGAGCAGGAACGCATGATCGGCCCGTTGATCAAGCAGGTGATGGATAAACTCCCGCCTGAGAAGCGCAAGGGGTACCTGCTCAAACCACAGGCCAACCTCACCTACGAATCAATGCTGGAGACCATCCTCGGCAAGGATGGCGTCACGCCGGAGATGCTTAAGGAACAGCAGGAGCGGGTGCAGTTCATCGAACGGTTGATGCAAGTCACTTCGAAAGATGTTCGCACGGAGTTGCTTAAGCAGAACGCCAAAATCATTGACGAGCAGTTCTTTGCGTTATTCAGCCGCATTGCGCAAAGCGCCATCTCCAGCGGACAGGAACAGATCGCGCGCGCGTTGATCGACATCCAGACCCAATTGCTGGAAGAAACTGAATACGGCCGTCAGTTGAAGGAATCGGTCGGGGAATTGGAAGCCGCTCAAAAGGAGTTACAAGAAGCGGGTCAGGGTCTGACGCGCGAAAAACTTCTGGACTTCGTTCTCACATCAAAGACCGAATCCAGAATCCGGGCTTACGTTTCGCTGGCACGCGGCGGCATGGACTACGTCTTCTTTCAAGACCTGACCGAGCGGATCGATAAAGCCAGCGGCGAAGAGAAGGCGCGGCTGGAAAACATTCGCGAGAGTTTGCTGAAGTTCGTTAGCGATATGGACAAGCAACTCGAAGCACGTTACAAACAGGCCCAGGACTTCATCGAGAAACTGCTCGCGCAGGATGATATCGAAAGAGTGGTGCAGGCCAACCTGGAAAACTTCACCCAGGATGCGGTGGATATCGCCAACCAGATGCTCAGGCAGGCTTCGGAAAAGAATGACTACGCACGCATGGGCAAACTGCAGAAAATGATCCAGGTACTGCAAGCTGCCAGTGCGCCGCCCGAGGTAATGTTCATCGAGCAACTCATCCAATTGCCGGATGATGCTGCCATCGAAGCGGCTCTGACACAGAACGGCGAAATGGTCACCCAGCAGTTGCTGGATACCCTGAGCGGGCTGGTGAACCAGATGGACTCGCAACCTGACAACCCGGAGGCGCAGGCCATGGGAGAGAAATTGAGCGAGGTTTACAAGATCGCACTCAAACTTTCGATGAAGAAGAACATGGGATAATTTTGCAAGGGCAGCTTAAAAGGCTGCCCTTTTGGTTTTAATAGAATGCCTATTTTCTCCAAGGTCGCCAATTTTCTTGAAAAACGATCTCCACTTTCGCTGATCGTGTTGGCGTTAGTATTAGTTGGAGCACTAGGAATTTGGGATTATGCAACTGGAAACGATTATAGTTTTTCGTTGTTCTACCTGCTTCCGATTCTACTGACTGCCTGGTATGTTGGAAAAATGGCAGGCATTCTCATTTCAATTGTCAGCGCACTGACATGGGTGGCGGCGGATATTCTTATCGGTGAAGATTACATTCATCCGACGATCTATTTTTGGAATGCCCTCATTCGATTCGGTTTTTTTGCCATTAGCACGATCCTGGCTGCAGATCTAAAAAAATCACAGGAAGCCATTCGAGTTCTAGCCCACACAGATTTTCTATCGGGCGCCATCAACTCCCGGTATTTTCACGAGTTGCTTGAAAACGAGATCAGCCGTTTCAACCGGTATGGACGTCCATTTACGCTCGTCTATATCGATATCGATAATTTCAAACGGGTGAACGACCTCTATGGGCACAATGAAGGTGATCAGGTAATATGCTATATCGCCGGTGAGATCCAGAATCAGATCAGAAAGTCGGATATCTTTGCAAGACTTGGTGGAGATGAATTTGCCATCCTGTTTCCAGAGACAGAAGCGCGAGAATCCGAATCTGCCCTGGCAAAGATACATCAGCATATCTCTGAAAGGTTACAGGAAAAATTTTCCTTCCTAACGTACAGCATAGGGGTGGTCACATTCCATTCGGTGCCAGGATCTTCCGCAGAGGCGATCAAGATCGTAGACGCCATGATGTATTCTGTAAAAAGCACGACCAAAAATAACGTATCGTACTCGGTATATAATGGGTAGAATTCTTGTGCAAAATCTGTTGAGACTGGATGAACAATCCAAGATATTGAGGTAAAAAACATGCCGTTTACTGTCAAATATCTTCCGCTTGAGAATATTGTCCACGCCCAGTGCACAGGTGCGATGGACCTGCCTAGTTTCAAGGCTCTAACAGCCGAGGTGGTCCGTCAGGGAAAGCAGGCCGATTGCCATTATGTTTTAACCGACTTCAGCAGCGCCGAGATCCAGGTCTCCATTGCCGATCTCTACTTGCTGCCCAGCCTGATCGCCCAAAAGACAAAGGAGGAGGGTGGGAATATCCATTCCATTAAACGCGCGATCGTAGTTTCGAAGACACAGATCAGAGAATGGCAATTCTATGAAGACACCAGCCAAAACCGCGCGCAGCAAACCAAGGTATTCCTGGATTTTGAGTCTGCAAAACAATGGTTGCAGGAAAAACAAACAATGGGAAATAAATAGAGCCTTGCGTTATGAACGCAAGGCTCTATTTATGTGAACCAAAAATACTATTAATAGACAGGAAGTTTCGGGTCCACTTCCTTGGCCCAGGCGTTAATACCGCCTTTGAGGTTCTTGATCTTCTTGAAACCGGCACTGGTCAGCAGTTCCAGCGCGCGTGCGGAGCGGGTTCCGCCTTTGCAGAAGACCACCATATCGTCAGCCGTGTTCAACTCGGAAAGGCGTGAAGCTAGTTGGCCAAGCGGAATGTTAACCGCAGCGGGCAGGGCGGAGATCTCCAATTCGTGCGGCTCACGCACATCCAACAATTTGAGATGATTGGTCTTCACGCGTTCGGCGAGTTCGGGAGCGGTGATATCCCAACCTGCACCCGCTGAGCCTTCGTCGCCGTGGTCATGGCCGGGAACGCCGCAAAACTCTTCATAATCGATCAATTCCTTAATATCGGCGTTGGGTCCACATACGCGACATTTGGGGTTTTTTTTCAATTGCACAAAGTCAAAGGACATATCCAGCGCGTTATACAACAGTAGTCGGCCAATCAGTGGGTCGCCAATTCCGAGCAGCACCTTCAAGGCTTCCGTGGCCTGCAACGTGCCGATGGTGCCAGGCAAAATGCCCAATACACCACCCTCAGCACATGAAGGAACGAGTCCCGGCGGCGGCGGTTCGGGGAAGAGACAGCGATAGCACGGACCTTCCTTGGCGTAGAAAACGCTCACCTGCCCATCAAAGCGGAAGATGGAAGCGTACACGTTCGGCTTGCCAAGGAAAACCGCCACGTCGTTGGTCAGGTAGCGGGTGGGGAAATTATCGGTGCCATCAAGGATAATGTCATAGTCCTTCGCGATGCGCAGCGCATTTTCGGAAGTATATGGCTCGTTATACACATCCACTTGAATGTCGGGGTTCAGGTCCAGTAATTTGGATCTTGCGCTTTCCACTTTTAACTTTCCGATCGTGGATGTGCCATGGATGATCTGGCGTTGGAGATTCGACGAATCAACGACATCGTAATCGACCAGGCCAATGCGCCCCACCCCCGCCGCAGCCAGATACAACGAAACCGGCGATCCCAACCCGCCAGTGCCCACGATCAATGCAGATGAATTCTTGAGTTTACGCTGCCCTTCCAGCCCTACTTCGGGGATGAGCAAATGGCGGGAATAGCGCAGGATCTCCTCGTGATTGAGTTCAGGATACATATCAGCCTCCGGCAATGGACGGGATCAGCATGATCTTCTCGCCAT
>DAOQBX010000229.1:0-3797 GCA_035340155.1 Anaerolineales bacterium
ACAAAGGTCTGGCACGCACGTTCAAACTTGTGGCGGAGCAGGGCGCTATCGGCTTTTACCAAGGCTCGGTTGCACAGGCAATTGTCGCCGTAATTAAAGAGGCGGGCGGATGCCTATCCGCTGAAGACCTCGCGTCACATGTGTCCACTTGGGAGACTCCGCTTTCGGTAGATTATCGTGGACTGCGCGTGTATGAATGTCCGCCGAATGGACAGGGCATCACGGCTCTGATCGCGTTGAACATCCTCGAAGGCTTTGACCTTGCGGAATTGGATTTGCTCTCGACCGAAAAAATGCACCTGATGATCGAAGCCATGCGCCTCGCGTTTGCTGATGCGAAATGGTATGTGAGTGACCCCGCATTCTCGAAGATCCCGATGCAGGAATTGCTCTCGAAAGAATATGCGAGCGAGCGCCGCAAGTTGATCGACCCGAAACGCGCCACGGTTGACCCGAAGCGCGGCTCGCCGGTGAATGCTTCGGGCACGGTCTATTTGAGCGTGGTGGATGGCATGGGCAATGCCTGTTCGTTCATCAACAGCAATTACATGGGTTTTGGCACGGGCATTGTGCCGAAGGGCTGGGGCTTTACCCTGCAAAATCGCGGACATAATTTCAGCCTCGACCCGAATCATCCCAACGTGCTTGCGCCCGGCAAGCGCCCGTATCACACGATCATTCCGGCAATGGTGACTCGTGTTGCGGATAATTCGTTGTATGCTTCGTATGGTGTGATGGGCGGCTTCATGCAGCCACAGGGACATGTGCAAGTTTTATCGGCGTTGAAAGATGGTGGGCTGGATCCACAGTCTGCTCTGGATCTGCCACGCTTCTGTCTCGATGCCGAGTCGGCGGGCGGGCGTGTTGATATTGAAGAAGGTATGCCGACTGCCACTGTGAACGCCCTGCGCGAAATGGGGCATTCGTTGAATGAGGTCAGCGGGTACGAGCGGGCGGTCTTCGGCAGGGGACAGGTGATCGTACGCGATGAGTCCGGTGTACTATGCGGGGGCAGTGATCCGCGGGCAGATGGGGTTGCTGGTTCGTTGTAGTTGAGATGTAGGGCGGGCTTGCAGCCCGCCATGTACTAAATTGAAAATAGGTCAGGCTGAAAGCCTGACCTACGATATGAGGATCGAATGCGCTTTGAAGAATTGAACTGGATGGATATAGAACGATACCTTGAAACCGATGACCGCCTGATGTTGGTCACCGGCGCGTGCGAGCAACATGCTTATTTGAGTCTGCTGACCGATATCAAAATTCCGCTGGCGATGGCGGATGCCGCCTCAAACCAGACCGGGGTGCTGGTTGCGCCACCCGTGAACTTTGGCAACTCTCCATACTTTCGCGATTACCCCGGCACGCTGACCTTGCGAGTCTCTACGTTGAATGCAGTGGTCGAGGACATTATCCGCTCGGCGTATCACCAGGGCTTTCGGCGCATTTTGATTCTGAACGGTCACGGCGGCAACAAGGGACTGAACGTCCATTTGAATGACGTCATCAATGATATGCCCGGTTTGAAGTTGAACTGGTACGACTGGTGGACGTCTCACTCCGTGGAGAAGGTGGCGCTCAAGTACAACCTGAAACCGAAACATGCCAACTGGTTGGAAGCGTTTCCGTTTACGGTGGTTAGCGAAATGCCAACGGAGCCGAAACTTTCGCCCATGGTCCCCAGTTCCATCATGGACTCCAAGACCGCCCGCGAAGTCTACGGCGACGGTTCCTTCGGCGGCGAATATTTTGTGGACAGTGCGATCATGTCCGAAATGTTCAATGCGGCGGTGGAAGATATTTTGATGATGTTGAAGTTTGAATGATCTTGTAGGGGCGGAGCATTGCTCCGCCCCTACCTACGGTTGGGATTCTCCTCGTCCTCTTCCCACCGCGCTGGGTTGGATTCGATATACCGCCAAATATTATCCAATTCTTTTTCGTTTCGGATAATGTGTTCGTAATAATTTCTTTGCCAGATGGCGGTCATATTTAATTCTTTGTTTGCCCGATACGAGACGGCCGATTTGTAAGATCGAACGATGGCGCCCAACGATCCCGGTTTGACGTTGGGGCGCAGCATTGCTGCGCCCTTACCGCGATCACCCGCGCCACTACCATCGTCATGAATCACAATGATCCCATGCACATGATTCGGCATGACGATATGCGCCCCCAATTCCACAGACGGGAAATGTTCTGGGATGGACCGCCAGCATTCATCGGCGACCTTGCCCAGGCCGGACAACCTCATTTCTTCATTGGTGATATCCCCGAACAGGCGATCCCGTTGATACGTGACCACCGTGACAAAATACGCGCCCGCGGACGTGTAATCGTATCCCTTGAGGCGGATGGATCGGCGGTGGTGGATCTTGGGATCGAATTTGGTCATGGAAACTGTTGGGGCGCAGTAAAGGCGCAGCACATCGTCCCCTTGCGGGATTGCTGCGCCCCTACGGATGACGGATCATCCGATCTTATCCGGGATATTCGGTTGATACGCATCATAGTGACGTTTGCACAGCCAGCGATAATCGCCCGTGTAGGTGGCGACGCGGTGCAAGCCGAGGTTTTCTTGATTGGGGTCGAGTTCATTGAGTAGGCGGTGCAGGGCAAGGATTCCGGAACGTTCCGGTTCGCTGACCATGCCGCGCTGCAACATGGGTTTATCCGGCGTTTTGATCTCATCCGGCACTTTGCCAAGAACGGCGCTTGCAAGACTCAATTGATCGGCAATGCCCCATAACTCGGTGGTCTTAGGACCGAAGAAGGTATTGATGGCGGGACCCGCAACCGGAGCGACGGTTTTCAAAATATCCAAGGCCATGTTGGCATAGGGCGCGATCTTCATGACCCACTCATGGGGCTGGTCAATGGAATATAGCCCTTTGCCGTTATCAATGATGGGATGCTGACAGCCTTCTGCTTCGCACCACAATTGTAAGGAGATGGGACGCATGAAAATTTGTTTTGGGGATAGCCCCGCATCCCGCGAGCGGAAGGTGAATAAGCGTGGACCCGATTTGGCTTCGTCGGCGATGGCATGCATGGTGGCCATGAAGTAATTTGCGATGCGGCTGTCCATGCCTGCGAGTTGTTCTTGAATCTCACGCAGTTGAACGCTCATGTCGCGTTCTTCAAAGCCCATTAATAACTCGGTGATGGATTGCTTTTTTACGCACTCCTGACAACGGATAGTTGTGTCTCCATCAGCAAGAATTTCACGCAGTGTGTAAATGTTGAATCTGCCTTTGCATGGTTGACCATCAATAACTTCTGGACATGGAACCATGAAGCGATAACGATCTTTCAAACCTGGCCAGTTATCGGCGATCATTTTTTCCAGCGTGTTCTGGAGAATGTTCATGAAATACTCAGGCCATTGACCCTGTGTGTAGACATGGAACTCCCGCCCACGTTGCTCGAGCATGGCGGTTCCATGTGTGCCGTGACTCAGGAACATGCCCTTTTGCCAATGAAGGCTATGCGCGTTGACGGGGTAAGCATAATCATGCGTGCGGACGATCATCCACGGCACCAAGCCAGGCGGGTCTTCTTCCATCGAGCAGACCATCGCAATGCGGCGCAAGTTTTTGGGCGTCTCTTGTTCGGGGAGCCACGGCAGTTCAGGGCGGACTTGGGGCACATGCTGCGCGACGAGACTGGCTTTGCCATCCGTCAGGCGATAGCAGACGTCGTACTTTTCCATGAGGCGCAGGAAGAAGGGATAAATCTCGGGGTCGTAGCGCGGTTCGTTCGGGAAGGCGTGGTCGTGCCAGACGGTGTGGAGGTCG
>DAOQBX010000230.1:0-3744 GCA_035340155.1 Anaerolineales bacterium
GATCAGGCCGGAAAATCCCTGCTTGACGAGGTTTGGCAGGTTGCCGGAATGATCGATGTGTGCATGCGAGAGAATGACTGCGTCGATGGAGCGGGGATCAAAGGGGAAGTTCCTGTTCTTTTCGATTGCCTCCTTGCGCCGCCCCTGATACAATCCGCAATCCAGCAGGAATCTCGAACCGTTGATCTCCACCAAATGCATCGAACCAGTTACCGTTTGTGCCGCCCCGTGAAAACTGAGTTTCATAGCGCCTCCGCGATTCTGCTTTTTTGATACAACGATTCTAATCCCGTTTCCTTTGATGATGCAAATGCAAACCTCGGACTTTGATTACAACCTGCCTGAATCTTCCATCGCCCAAACGCCTGCCGAACCACGCGATTCGTCTCGCCTATTGGTGTTGCATCGTCAAAGCGGGGAAGTGGAACACCGTTTCTTTCGTGATGTGAGGGATTATTTCAAGCCCGGGGATTTGCTTGTCCTGAACCAGACGCGGGTCATTCCTGCGCGCATCTTTGCCCGGAAGGACACGGGTGGCAAGGTGGAGATTCTCCTACTCCGTCGCCGCGACTCGCTGATGTGGGAAGCCCTGGTCGGTGGTAAGGGTTTGCGCGTAGGCAAGAAGGTGGCAATCGAGGTCGGAAACGTTGAAGGCTCTTCAGCGTCTCCAATCTTTGCAACAAAAACCGTCACTGCAGAAATTATGGAACTCCTTGAAGGTTCGGAGCGATTGATCCGATTTTCAGAACCCATTGAGCCGTATTTCCCGAAGGTCGGGAACATTCCGCTGCCGCCGTATATCCACGAAAAATTAAGTGACCCGGAACGCTATCAAACCGTTTTCTCAAAAGAGGTGGGCTCTGCTGCTGCGCCAACGGCGGGCTTGCACTTCACTTCTCAATTATTGGATGAACTTCAAGCCCTGGGGGTGAAAGTGGCTTATGTGACATTGCACGTTGGTTTGGATACGTTCGCGCCGGTCAATGAAGAGAATCCTGAAGAACACAAGATCCACAGCGAATGGTGCCACCTGCCACAAGATACAGCGAACCTGATCAATGAAACAAAACGTAATGGCGGACGGATCATTGCGGTGGGCACAACAAGCGTTCGAACCCTGGAGAGTGCCGGACAAAATGCGACTGTCAATACTCGGGGCTCGAATACCGACGATCGAATAGCCCCTTTCACCGGCCCCACTACTCTCTTTATCCTCCCCGGTTATTCATTCCAAGTGGTGGATGTGATGATCACCAATTTCCACCTACCCAAATCCACATTGATCATGCTGGTCAGTGCGTTTGCGGGGAAGGATAAAGTCTTATCCACCTATGAACTTGCCATCAAAGAAGGCTATCGCTTTTATTCGTTTGGCGATGCGATGTTGATCTTATGATGTTGTTGCGAGGAATGAAGTGACAAAGCGATCCCAACTTGAACAGCACTATCAACAGATCGTCTCCTGTCGAAAATGTCCGCGTTTGGTGGAGTGGCGTGAAGAGGTGACACGGGCAAAGCGCAAGGCCTATAAAGACCAGGAATATTGGGGCAGGCCGGTGCCAGGATTTGGAGACCCCAAGGCGCGCGTGCTGGTGGTGGGACTCGCACCCGGCGCACACGGCTCAAATCGCACTGGACGTCAGTTCACAGGTGACGCCTCGGGGAACTTTTTGTATCCGGCGTTGTATAAGGCTGGGTACGCGAATCAACCCACGTCGGAGTCCCGCAGCGATGGACTTGTCCTTCAAGATATGTATATCACCGCATCCGGTCGTTGCGCCCCGCCTGATAACAAGCCCAGCCCAGAAGAACTGAACCAGTGCCAGCCTTACCTTGAACGCGAGCTGGAGATCATAGACCCAAAAGTTATCGTTTGCCTGGGGCGTATCGCGTTCGAGCGGATCCTCAAAATATATTCCGTGCGAAATCCGGTATATAAATTCGCTCACGGCGCGTCTTATCCACTGGAAAACGGCAAGTGGGTGCTGTGCTCGTATCATCCCAGCCAGCAAAATACATCCACAAAAAAACTGACCGTGGAAATGTTCGACACCATCTGGGTCAAGGCCGGAGAACTTTCAAAAAGGAATTGAATGGTGAAACGAATTAATTGGAAGAGTGTGGCGGCGGTATTTGCCCTCGCCCTGCTTGTAGTTGGTATAGTGTTCGTAGTTTGGGCGAGTGATGCCTCGGCCCCAACGGATGTTGCTATTTCGGCGCTGACCTCCGATGCTCAAGTAACTGTGAGTGAGGAAAATGGTTGGCTGGTTTTTCGTCCTACGGGAAATCCTCAAACCGAAACCGGTTTTATTTTTTACCCCGGCGGTAAAGTGGATTATCGCGCCTATGCCCCTGCCCTGCGACAGATCGCTGCGAAGGGATTTTTTGTAGTGGTCACGCCCGCGCCGCTGAACCTGGCTTTTTTTGATGTCAATGCTGCGGCACGTATTCAGGCTGCCTATCCTGAAATCCAGAATTGGTTTGTTGGTGGACATTCGTTGGGCGGCGTGGCAGCCTCTTCATATGCAGCCGGTCATTCTGAGATCAAAGGGGTGATCTTTTGGGCTTCCTATCCGGCAAATGATGCGTTGAAGACAAATGGAACGAAAGTGATCTCCATCTATGGAACGAACGACGGGTTGGCAGGCGGCGGAAAGATCGACGAGTCGAAAGCGCTTCTTCCAGCGGATGCACAGTTCGTTGCCATTGAAGGCGGGAACCACGCCCAATTCGGTTCTTACGGACCTCAAGCCGGGGACAACGAAGCGACCATTTCTCCCGAACAGCAGTGGGCGCAGGCAGCAGAAGCCACAGCCATGTTTTTAGAGAGTGCGTCTCGATAGTTTTTTATGCGTAGAAATTGGAAGAAGCTCGTTCTCGTCTCGTTTCTGTTCGCCTGTCTTACTCTTGCGGTGGGACCATTCATGGTTCCCGTACCCAAACTGGATGGGTTGGTGAGCGAACAGGAATTTGTGGATGCCGATAGCAGGTTCATTGAGATCAATGGAGTCAACATCCATTACAAGGAAGCCGGGAAAGGCGAAACAACTTTTATTCTCCTGCACCCATTTGGCGGTAATACCTACTCCTGGCGTGAGGTGATGGATGACTTCGCGGCGCACGGCCGGGTCATCGCCTACGATCGGCCTGCCTTCGGGTTAACCGAACGCCCCATGCCCGGGGATTGGGAGTCGAATCCCTATGGCATGAAAGCCAACAATGAGATTCTACGCGGGCTGCTGGATGGGTTTGGTATTACCAAAGCCATTCTTGTGGGCAACTCCGCTGGTGGCGGGGTGGCGGTGGCATTCGCGCTTGAATATCCGGAGCGCGTGCAAGACCTCATCCTCGTGGACCCGGGCGTGGGCGGCGGATACGGTCCGCAGTTCCCAGCCTGGGCGCTGCCTGTGATGCGCCTCCCGCAGACGCGACACTTGGGGTTGTTGTGGGTGCGCGATTATCAAGAGACCCTTCCTCGAACCATCGAACGGGAGTGGTATGATTCATCCAAATTGACGGACAAGACCCGCCAGAATTACCTGAACCTGTTGAAGATCAAAAATTGGGACCGCGCTTTTTACGAACTGACCTTCGCTCCTGCCTACCCTGAACTTCGCCCGTTATTGCCGCAGTTGGCGATCCCTGCCTTGATCATCGCGGGACAGGAAGACCGCCTCATCCGTTCCTGGTATTTTGAGGCTATTGCTACTGAGATTCCCAATGCCAGTCTTCAGACCATTCCAG
>DAOQBX010000231.1:0-3739 GCA_035340155.1 Anaerolineales bacterium
CCGGGGAGCTCGCGGGTCGGGGCGAAGACCAAAGAACACCACCACTGCCCCCACCGCAAAAAGGACCGCCGCTACAAGGTACGCACCCGCAAGTTCATCCACGCCCCATGAACCAACCACTGCGCCCGCAGGTCCCGCCACGAACGGACCGATGACCGATCCAACGGTTCCACCAATGACCACATTCGAGATGGCGCGACCGCGATGTTCAGGCCGGTTCACTTCTGCAGCAGCAAATCGTCCAAGTTGCACGGCTGAGTTCGTAATACCCATCAACACCATACCGATCAAGAAAACCGGAAATGAATGGATGGCAATTGAGTAAAACGTAACACTTGCGCCAACCACACCGGTGCCAAGCCCGGTCACAAGTCCTTTGCGCCGCCCAATGGCATCAAAGACATAGCCCCACATAAAAGCAGAGAAGGCGCCCGCCAGCAAATAAACCGCCGTTGGCACCCCGGCCCAACTTGGATTCTGGCTGAGTTCCTTGCCTACAATGGAGTTGAGGGTCGCCGCAGCAATGAACCCCGCTGAAGCCAGCGATTGCTGGGCAAACAAAATACCGGTGATTTTTCTTGCAATTGATTCCAGATTATTCACAAGGTTTCCTTTGGTGGAGTTTGAAAATTAGATCATTGAGTGACGATAACAAAAACCCCGAGCACAAGCCCGGGGTTTCGACTACTTGACTACGAAATTACCTGACTAACGTCCCATCGCATCCATCACGGCCACCGAAGCGATCTGTACGATGGTGTTGACATCGTCGCCGGTCTGCAACACATGCACTGGAGCACCGACACCCAACAAGATGGGACCAATCGCCTTGGCATTACCGAGGCGGGCCAGCAACTTGTAAGCGATATTCGCTGACTCAAGCGAGGGGAAGACCAGTACATTGGCATCCTTCACCGCACTGAACGGATAGCGTTCTTCCACGATGGAAGGAACGACGGCGGTATCGGCTTGCATCTCGCCGTCCACTCGCAGGTCAGGGCGGCGGGATTTAACCATCTTCACCGCCTTGCTAACCTTGTCAGAGAGCGGATGCGGAGTAGACCCGAAGTTCGAGAAAGAAAGGAACGCTACATGCGGGTCGAGTTCGATCTTGCGGGCATAGTCCGCCGCAAGGATGGCGATATCGGCAAGGTCTTCCGCGCTTGGGTCAATGTTCACGGTCGCATCGGTGAAAAGGTAGACCTTTTCCTCAACGATCATGATATATACCCCCGCAGCACGCGCCAGGCCCGGGGACGTATGATGGATCTGCAGGGCGGGGCGGATCACTTCCGGATAATCATAGGTCAAGCCCGAGACGAACGCATCCGCGTCGCCCATCTTGACCATCATTGAACCGAGGATGTTCACATCCAGAATTTTCTTGGCCGCGTCGCTCAAGGTCAAGCCCTTGCGCTGGCGTAACTCATAGAACGCCTTGGAATATGCTTCCATCTTCTTAAATGTATCCGGGTCTACGATCTCAGGCTGGTAATCGAAACTGAGTTGCTTAAGCTGCTCTTCGATCACTGCTTTCCGTCCGATCAGGACCGGGGTGGCAATACCTTCATCCTGAATTTGATACGCTGCACGAATGATCTTCTGCTCTTCACCTTCAGCAAAGGCTACGCGCTTCTTGCCACCCGACGACCGGGCCTTATTCTGGAAGAAGTAGCGAATTCGCTCCCCTTTGCCCTGACGATACGCCAGTTGTTCGCGGTATTCATCAATATCGATGGTCTTGCGCGCCACGCCGGTCTTCATACCCATTTCCGCCACAGCCGGGGCTTCCCAAAGCAGCACACGCGGATCAAGCGGCTTGGGAATGATGTACTCGCGTCCAAATTTAATGGACTCGCCGCCATAGGCGCGGATGACCGAATCTGGCACATCTTCCTTGGTCAAGGCGGCCAACGCCTTGGAAGCGGCAAACTTCATCTCTTCGTTAATCCCGCGCGCACGCACATCCAATGCCCCGCGGAAGATGAATGGGAAGCCGAGCACATTGTTGACCTGATTGACATAATCAGAGCGGCCGGTGGCGATGATGACATCCTTACGCGCCTCGCGGGCCAGTTCAGGTCGGATCTCAGGGTCGGGGTTCGCCATTGCGAAGATGATCGGGTCGCCCGCCATGGACTTGACCATTTCAGGGGTCAGCACATTCGCCACTGAAAGACCATAGAACACATCCGCATCCTTGACTGCATCTGCCAGCGTGCGATGCCCTTTGTCGTCCACCGCCAACATATCCTTGTATTTGTTCATGCCCTCTTTGCGTCCCTTGTATACAACGCCCTTGGTATCCACGAGCATGATATTCTCGCGCTTTACCCCCCAGCTGATGGCGAGTTCTGCGCATGAGATCGCCGAAGCACCCGCGCCGGAAATGACCAGCCGGATCTCTTCATGTTTCTTGCCCACAACCTCCAGCGCATTCGAAAGCCCTGCCGCCGAGATGATGGCCGTACCATGCTGATCGTCATGGAAGACGGGGATATCCAGCATCTTCTTCAATTGTTCTTCGATATAAAAACATTCGGGGGCTTTAATATCTTCGAGGTTGATACCGCCAAAAGTCGGAGAGATCGCAGCCACCACCTTGATGATCTCGTCCGGGTCGTGCGAGTTCAATTCGATGTCGAACACATCGATATCTGCAAATTTCTTGAACAACACCCCTTTGCCTTCCATCACCGGCTTTCCAGCCAGCGCGCCGCGGTCGCCAAGGCCAAGGATGGCCGTGCCGTTGGAAATGACCGCCACCAGGTTCCCTTTTGAGGTGTATTCGTAGGCATCTTCAGGATTCTTTTCGATCTCGAGCACGGGTTCCGCCACACCCGGCGAATATGCCAAACTTAGATCCCGCTGTGTGTCCATCGGCTTGGTGGGTACGATCGCCACCTTGCCGGGCTTGCCTTTCAGACGATGATATTCAAGTGCATCTTCACGAGTCAACTTAGCCATACAGCCTCCAGTGATTTATAAATCGTTTCAAAGTAAAGAAACGACTTTAAGATTATCGCATGACTTCAACAAAGAAAATAGTTCCTTTTGTCACGATTTTGAAGGAAACGGCTTGAATATTTTACATATATTCTTACCCCATTTGTATGAAAAGTTACGAGATTTCATTTATAGCGCATAAAAACTCATGATCGATTGGCACACCTGCCGTATCTGCGCCAGGGTCATTTCGGGGAACATAGGCAGAGATAACACTTCACGCGCCGCTCTTTCAGATTGAGGAAGGGGATCAACCTGAGCACCTGAGGTCTTATAGGCGGGCTGAAGATGTACTGGTACCGGGTAGAGGATGGAGGATTGCACACCTTGAGAGCGAAGGTATTGTTGCAAGGCATCCCGCCGGGAATGTCGAACGACAAATTGATGAAAAACATGCTGATCTTCTTTCGGTTGAACGGGCAACATCAATTCTGTATTCTTTAAAAGTTCAAGGTAAAGGTTCGCATGTTCCCTGCGTTGGGCATTCCATGCATCCAGATGGCGAAGTTTGACACGCAGAATGGCTGCTTGTAATTCATCGAGACGGCTGTTCATGCCTTTAACGCTGCTAATGTACCGTTCCTTCCAACCGTATTGGCGTAACAGTTGGATCTTTTCCGCCAGGGCCGGGTTATTTGTCACCACGGCTCCACCATCACCCCCAGCGCCCAGATTCTTCGTTGGATAAAAACTAAATGCACCAATTTTACCAAAGGTACCCACATGCTCACTG
>DAOQBX010000232.1:0-3725 GCA_035340155.1 Anaerolineales bacterium
GCTTTGAAATCCCCACGCAGGTCCAGGGTTTGGAAGGAAGCGCTCATATCCTGCTGGGTTAAAGCAAAAGAGGCCCCCCGCTTGAAGGCGTCGCCGATGAAGTTGTGTCCATCCGCTTTTTCGCCGGGGATCGCAACGAAGAGCGAACCCGGAATGACCTGGCGCGAATCAATCACCGCTTCTGTAACAACAGCGGTGAGGTTCGCAGGGCGAATGGATGTGAGGGCTTCCAGGACATCGGCTAAGGTAAGCATTTTATTTGGCGACGAGCTGCTGGCGAATCGAGTCGGGCGGGATATCCAACAGGATAACAGTTTTCCTGGCTACTTCCGAAAATACCGGAGCGGCGGTCTCGGAACCCCACGGAGAGGAGGTTGGCTTTTCAAGCCAGACATAGATCATGAATTTCGGGTCATCCGTAGGCCCCCAGCCGATGAAGGATGCATTGGTCTCGGTGCTATCGTACAAACCATTCACGGGAATTTGGGCGGTGCCTGTCTTGCCGGAAATACGATAGCCCGGGACGAGAGCCATCGAAGATTCGTTCTCAAGGGAAATGGCAAGCATATCAGACAATGTGTTCGCAGTCTCCACAGTGATGGGTGTGTTGCCAAATTGAGCCGGCACATTGTATTGGCGGCCTTCGCGCACCATGCCATACAGAACATGCGGGATGACCGTGCGGCCATCGTTCGCAATTGCCGAGGCTGCTGCCATCATCTGGATGGGAGTCACCGCGACGCCTTGACCGAAAGCATTCGTACCGAGATCGACGGGGTACCAATCCGCATCGCCCGGGATCTTGAGGCGGCCTGCCGCTTCCCCGGCCATATCCACGCCGGTGAGGTGACCGAGACCAAAGGCATCCATATAGCTGTAAAAAGTTCCAGCACCCATCTGCGAGGCGATATGGACCATGCACACGTTGAGCGAATGCTGCAAACATCCGACCATATCTTGAATCCCCCAAGGGTTGCGATCCCAGTTCTGGATGGTCACGCCGCCGATCATGATGGCACCGGTATCAAGATAGGTGGTGCCTGGCGCCACGGTCTTGCTGTCCAACGCGGCGGCCATGGTGAGTATCTTGATGACCGAACCGGGCTCATAGGTCTTCGAAATGATCGGATCGAAATCGGTGGCATTATCGTAAAGATTGCCATAATCCCAAACCTGATTCAGGTCCATGCGGCGTGAGGTGGCCATGGCCAGCATCTCACCGCTTTGAGGATCCATCACAGCGATGACTCCTTCGACAGCACCATACTCTTCCAAAGCGTTGTCGAGGATCTCTTCAGTGGCGGCTTGTAGGTCACGGTTAATGGTCAGAATGAGGGTCGTGCCATCGGGTACATGGGGAATCTCGTTGGCTTTATTCGGGTCTGTGGAAACAAGCACCTGTACGGGGTTCCCCGCCAGCAGGTCGTTGTATTTCTCCTCCACACCGAAATAGCCGCGTCCTTCACGGTTGACAAAACCAAGGATATTGGCTGCCAGCGATGTTTCAGGATAGCTGCGCTGCGGGTGCGACTTGAACTGCAAACCGGTCAAGCCACCGGGAACTCCCTCAGGAGTCTGGGCATTCAAAGCCTGCTTTAATTCCTGAAGATATTGGGCTTCCTTGGTATCCACAAAGTCGGCCAGGACCATATACGAAACCCCTTCAGGCGGGAATTCGAGCAGGGTGATCATATCGCCGTAGTCCATGTCCAATGTTTCGCTGACGGCAAAAGCAATGGCATGGGCGTCGGTCATGGTGTTCAGGTCCACGCCGATCTCATAGACGGTCCTCTGCCCTGCCAGCAGGCGGCCATTACGGTCATAGATCTCACCACGGTTGGGGTAGAACGTCTTCCACTCGGAAGCGTAGTTCTGCGCCTCCTGTCGGAAGATATCCGCTTCGGGACTGTTTTGAATACGCGTCATTTGCACAACGATCGCCAGGGCACAGAATAACAAGATCCCGGCCAAAGCCTGACTGCGACGCGCGTATTGTCCTCTCATTGCGGGCCTCGCGAGGAAAGGACGCTTTCATCCAGCCAGTCTAAAAGCGACTGGTTGTATTCGGGCGGAATGGTCAGGGCGCTTAACTGCGGAAGGGATGTGGTCGAGAGGTCTATCGGCGCGGGAGCCACATACCCCGGCACCACCAGATACTCCACCTCTTCAGACTCCACAGGTCGGTAGCCCATATCAAGAGCGCGCTCTTCAAGCGAAGCAGCCGAGGTCAGACCGGCAAGTTGGGTCTGCAAATCGCTGCTGACTTGCTGGCTGGCGATGATCGCCTCGGTCAGATCCTGGATATCGCGCCCGGCAATAGCCGTTCGTGAGGTCACGTTCAGATATAAAGCAGCGACCATAGCGGCTGCAACCACAACCAACAATACATTTCCCAGCCACTGACGCTGCACACGCCACGGAGCGACCCGATAAGCATGGATCAGGCGATTAACGTTCGGGATATTGATATTTCGCAGGTCAACGTTCGGTATGTTCACTGTGCTCTCACTTATCGGCTACAACTTTTCAACGACTCTAAGTTTGGCACTGCGCGCCCGGGGGTTCTCTCTGGTCTCTTCCTCGGTTGGCAGTATTGGTTTCTTATTTACTAACTTCACAACAGCCTTACGTTCTTCTTCATAAATCCTTTCGTAAGGCGGATTGATGAGATCACGGCTCTGCTCTCGAAAATATTCCTTGACGATACGGTCTTCCAACGAGTGGAAGGAGATCACTGCGCATCGCCCTCCGGACCGGAGAGCGGTCACTGCCTGCGGGAGCGTTTTCTCCACTGCGGCCAATTCGTCATTGACAATGATCCGCAGGGCCTGGAAGGTCTGCGTGGCCGGGTGGGTCTTGTCGCCCCGGCGTGGGCTCGCCTTCTCGATGACAGCGACCAACTCACCCGTCGTATGAAGCGGTCGGCTTTGGATGATGGCTCGCGCGATCTTGCGCGCATCCCGATCTTCGCCATACTTGAAGATGATGTCGGACAGTTCGCGCTCGTCATAGGTATTGACGATCTCGTCTGCGCTCATCACGGCATTGATGCCGAAGCGCATGTCCAGCGGGCCATCCTGCTTGAAGGAGAAGCCGCGCCTGGCGTTGTCGAACTGCATGGACGAAGCGCCCAAGTCCAGCACCATGCCATCAATGCCGTTCCACTTCAGCGAAGCAAGCTGTTCACTGAGAGTGATATGGGAGGCTTGCGCGAGATGGGTGCGCCCTTCGTAAGGAGCCAAGGTCTCACGAGAGAGCGCCAGCGCCTGCGGGTCCACATCGAAACCCAGCAGTTGCCCATCCGGCGCGCAAGCCTCCAGAATGCCGCGAGCATGTCCGCCCGCGCCAAGCGTTCCATCCACATATCGCCCACCCGAGCGGGGTTGCAGAGCGTGTATAATCTCTTGGTAAAGTACAGGTTTGTGTGCGTCCATAACTGTGTTATGACGCGGAGTTCGTTTTGGAAAGATCGAGTGTGGAGAAGCGCGCGTTATTGGCTTCCACATCCTGCAGTTGAGCCATCTGTTCAGCCCAGGTCGCAGGCGTCCATACTTCAAAGTACTCGCCCTGCCCCGCCACCACCAACTCCCCACTCGGAATCCCGAGGAAGGTGCGTAGGTTCTGCGGAACGAGGATGCGCCCTACTTTGTCCGCTTCAATCGGATACGCATTGGACAAGATCAAGCGGCGCAGAAGACGAGCGGTTGGGTCAGCCAGGTTCATGG
>DAOQBX010000233.1:0-3722 GCA_035340155.1 Anaerolineales bacterium
AAATGGCGTTCTCGAAGAGACCACCGACAACGGTGACTCTACCACTTATAAATTCAGTGTCCGCGACCCGATGGCGAGTTACCTCACTACCATCAATATCAACGACTTCGATGTGGAAACGATGACCTCGACAGGCGGCGTGCCCATCCGCAATTATTATGCTGCCAGCCTGCCAGACGGTGTGAATGAACCCTTTGCGCGCCAGGGCGAGATGATCGATTATTTCAGTGAGATCTTTGGCCCATATCCGTTCGAAGTGTACGGCGCATTGGTGATGGACATCGAGTTCGGTGCCGCGCTCGAAAACCAGACCCTCTCCATCTTCGGTGTGGATATGGTGAATTTGAACGACATCGAAGAGACCGAACTGGTCGTGGCGCATGAATTATCGCATCAATGGTTCGGCGACAGCGTCAGCGTGGCTGATTGGAGCGACATCTGGCTCAATGAAGGCTTTGCCACATACAGCGAAGGCTTGTGGGTAGAGCACACCCAGGGCCGCAGCGGGCTGGATGGATGGGCTCGATTTTTATATCAGGAAGTCCGCGACAACCCCGATTATTTTCCCCCGCCCGGCGACCCTGCCGGAGATGATCTGTTCAATAGCGGCGTATATATCCGCGGCGGGCTGACATTACACGCGCTGCGCCTCAAGGTCGGTGATGAAGCGTTCTTCAAAATACTCAAGACCTATTACGGCCGCCATCAATATGGTAACGCCACGACAGATGACTTCATTCAAGTGGCCGAAGAAGTGAGCGGTGATGATCTGCAAGAGTTCTTCGACCTCTGGCTGTATAACGAGACCATTCCACGCATTCCCGAATTTGGGTTACAGTAGCAAAAGAAAAGACAGTCCCCTTTAAGGTGACTGTCTTTTCTTTATTTCAAAGATCATTGCATCTTCGGTCTCATGCACGAGAGCAAATCCTTTTGCACCTCTCAGCGACTTCCCCAGATTTTTCAGAACGCTCTTTTCCGTGTCCTTGGGTTTGAGCACGATCAAATAATCGTAATCCACTTGATTGCTCGTACGCCAATTTTCCACACAGGCTGCATCTTCGCAATGCTGGAAGGCGATCAGTTCATCGTACCAGGGGAAAAACTTTTCACCAAGCGTCCATTCCAGGCCCTGCATGGTCGTAAGACTCTTCTGTCTTGTAAGCGCCGGGAACCACTCCTGCAGCGGGTCAGACATTGAGAACTCAATTCCTGTCGCCAGAGCGAACGTCTTTCCCTCCGGCAGGTTCACCTGCGTCCACTCGATCAATTCCAGATCGGCTGCTTTCAAACTGGTGTTGACCAACTGGAAATCGAAGATGCTGGCCCCAAGCAGAAGGAAGACGAACAGACCGAGCAGCAGTGCCAGACTGGAGCGCTTCATCATCACCGCCTCAGTTTGGTTGCCATCCATGTGGCTTAACCACGCCGAAAGTCGGATCCAACCCAGTCCGGCCAGCAGGGTGAACGCCAGCAGTGCAATGCCCTCTGCGCCGCGCGGATCGATGACCAAAGCCAGCCATGCCCACGTGGCAAGAAATCCTTTGTCGATCGTTCGATATTTGGAGAAGAAAACTCCAACCAATGCAAGCAGGACAACAGGAAACGCGAGGTAATCTTCGAGTGATTCGAAACGTATCAGCGAGATATAAGCATCAACCGAGCGCGGGCTGGTCCCACCGGCGGAGAGAAAGGGTTCGAGGCCGTGGCGGGTTAGGACTGTTCCCCACCAGGGTGCGCTGAGCAGGGCCACTCCCAACGCAAAAAGCATGGCAGAGATCAGCCCGCGTTTGTTCCGGCCGTAAAAAAAGAAAAGCAATCCGCCGCCCAGCGCCGCATGGAGCGCCGTCTGCGGGTGACTCACCACGGCTCCGGCGCCGAAAAGCATGGCAAAGAGCAGATGCTTCAACTCATACTTTTTGAATAAAAGGGTTGCCTGCCGGAGCATCAACAGCAGGAAAAGCATCCCAAAGGAACGGGTTACTCCGCCGCCCATCACCTGCCAGACGAAGGAGTGCGGCAACAGGGCATAGATCAAGGTTGCTGCCGAGGCAAGCGGGCGGGAACCGAGAAACTCTTTGGCAAATAAATAAAATGCGGGTATGGAAAGAGAGTTGATGAAAGCCGGGAGGAAGCGAAAGATGATTAAGTCTGAACCAGGCACGAGCGTAGAAAGAAGCGCAGCGACGTAAAATCCCAAAGGCGGGTATGCGAAGGGAATATCCGCATGGTTATAGGTTGTCGAATCAGGCAGGCTGAAGTTGTTCGCTTTTAGATCCTGAGTCATTGTGTAGAACATGCCGCCATCGTTGAGAGGAAATCCGCTGGTGAAGACTGGGTAAAAGCGGACGATGGCCCCGAAAATCAACGCGGAAAAAAACAGCAGCGCTGGCAGGTCGAATTTGCGACTCATGGGATATTCAAAATACCGCGGATGATGGGCGTGAGTCCGTTGAAGAAGAATTCCACAGCGATGACCATTACGATCAGACCCATGAGGCGTAGCATGACCTTGTTGCCGTTCTCGCCGATGATATGGGTGACCTGTTTTGCGCCAAGCAGTAATAAATATGTGAACAGCATGATCCCGATGATAATGCCCAGCACGATGCCTTGCTGCGTGGTCGTTTTGGATTCGTTCATTAGCAGGATCGAAGTGGTGATGGCGCCCGGTCCGCAGATGATGGGGATACCCAACGGCGTGATGGAAATATCGTTGATGTATTCGTGGTTGGTCTCATCATCGAACTGGGTGCGGGTGAGGCGGGCTTGCAGCATTTCGTAGCCCATGAAGAAGAAGATCACGCCGCCCACCACACGCAGGCTGTTCACGGAGATGGAAAAGAAACGGAAGATCCACTGGCCTGTCAGGGCGAATGCCAGCAGAATGATGGCCGCGGTGAAGGTGGCTTTGCGTGCCACGCGGTGCGACTCATGCGGGGTTAGTTTGGCGGTCATGGCGGTGAAGACGGGTACCACGCCAATGGGATTAACCATGGTGAACATGGAAATAAAACTCAACAGGGCAAATTCGAAAATAGGAGAGGCTGTCATAGGTTCGATTGTACTCGCACTTGACATCTCCCCGATTCCGCAGATAATTACCCGCACAAAGGCAGTGACAGAGGAAAGTAGGCTGATGGAAGCCGCCAGAGATGTGCAAGGCAAGTGGTGAAATTGCACTCGACCGAACCCAGTTGAAGTTCCCTCTCGAGCCGTTCGTGTGAAGAACGTGTCAGGTGTCACGTTTGGTAGTGCGAGCCGCAATCCCAGCGTTAGAAGGGAAGTCGATACTCGACATTCGGTATTCGAAGAGCGAATATCTAATATCGAAAGTCAGGCGCTAAGTGAGCCACAAGCCTCAAACGGCGAGTTGCTAATTTGGGTGGTACCACGGGTGAACTTCCTCCCGTCCCATAGTGGACGGGAGTTTTTGTTTGTATTCATCTGTCATTGCGAGGGCGATGTTCTTCCGCCCGAAGCAATCTTATGATTAAGTCTGAGATTGCTTCGTCGGGACAAGCACCCTCCTCGCAATGACGGGAACAACGGAGGAACTATGCAAGACAAATTAAACGAGATCGAAAAAGCGGCACTTGCTGCGCTGGCAGAGGTCAATGACCCCGCCGCGGTGGAAGCGTGGCGTGTGACTCATTTGGGTCGCAGTTCGGAATTGATGGGAGTCTTTTCCGGCTTGGGCAAACTCTCCAAAGAGGAGCGAC
>DAOQBX010000234.1:0-3722 GCA_035340155.1 Anaerolineales bacterium
GGGACGATTTCGTCTGTGGACGATGGGAGACTGCTCGTCTCCATACGTGCCTTTCCCTCCTGTGGGATCGGCCAGTCCCGGGTAGGCTGCATCGAGCGGAGCGGTGACGCGCCGCCCAGAGAGATGACTGCACAAGCGGAGCAATCCGCTGGACAGAATGCGGCTTATAGATCGGCCTGAGGCAACTAGCTTTGTACCGCAAGATTTATCTTGCGTACTTTTGTGGCAAATTTATCAATATGAAACGGATTCGACATACCTTCCTTCTGACGCTGATCCTCATCGTTCTTCAGGCCTGCAACCTTCCTGCCGCTTCCACCCCAACTCCAGACTTGATCGCCACTCTTTCAGATTCAACTCCACTGCCGACAGATCTTTCCCACCAACCCAACAACCCAATTCCCGCCACAGGCGAACTAGGCGGCAAGATCGCCTTTGTATGCCAGATCTTCAAAGTGCAGGCCAGCAACCAGATCTGCCTTATCAACGCCGATGGCACTGGCTTCCGTCGCCTTACTACAGACAATACCCGCCAGCATTACTACCCATCCATATCTCCCGATGGGAACAGCGTAGTCTATGCCGCATTTCGTGAACCGAACATTTACGAGATCTACGAAATGGACATCGCCACTGGAATCACGACCCAATTAACGGATCGCCTTGGCAACCTCAATGGGCCTGAAATTTCCCCGGATGGCACAACCATTGCTTTCAAACTCTCCACACCCAATTCCAATCAAATCTGGTTAATGGACCGCGACGGGAAAAATCCACGCAGCATTCCCAACGCTTCAGGTTGGGACCCGACTTGGTCGTCGGATGGAGATTCCATTTTGTTCGCATCCGATATGCAGGGCTTGATCCAACTTTATAAGATCAAACTCGATGGGAGTGAACTGCAAAAGGTCAGCGACCTGCCCGCGATACGGGGGAGAAGCGATTGGTCGCCGGATGGAGTATTCATCGTCACGTATTCAGGCGAACCCTGGAAACGCGATGTCTACATCATGAATTCAGATGGGTCGAATGCACGCAGGTTGACTCCTACAGGTGGGAATTCACAGGGACCATCCATTTCGCCGGATGGGCAATGGGTGGCCTTCACCTCATACTTCGACCACTATGGCGATGATAATGGCTGCGAAATTTATATCATGCGTGTGGATGGCACCGATGTCCGCCGATTAACGGACAACGACTATTGCGATTACCAGCCGCGTTGGGGACCGTAGTTAATGCGGCTGTGAGCGCATTTTGTAAGCGGTCTTGAATTTGCTTCGCAAAGAAATTAAAGGAGAGAGCAATGGACATCAAAGGGAAAGTTGTCATCGTCACAGGTGCATCCTCTGGAATTGGCGAAGCGGCAGCGCGCGAGTTTGGTTCGGAAGGGGCAAAGGTTATCCTTGCAGCCCGTCGCGTGGACAGGCTGCAAGCCCTGGCAAGGGAGATCGAAGCGTTGGGCGCAGAGACTCTTGTGGTGCAGGTTGATATCTCAAAGTTGGAAGATATTCAACGTTTGATCGCGCGAACACTGGAGAGGTTTGGACGCATTGACGTGCTGGTCAATAACGCCGGTTTTGGCCGGCTTGATTGGCTGGAGAATCTCGACCCGGTGAAGGATATCCAATCGCAGATCGATGTGAACGTGATGGGCGTCATCCAAACCACAAGACAGGTGTTGCCGATCATGATCCTGCAGAGAAGCGGAAGCATCGTCAACATGTGTTCGATGGCAGGCCTGGTGGCAACCCCGACCTATACCATTTACGCCGCTTCCAAACATGCGGTGCATGGATTCTCCGAGGCGTTGCGGCGCGAGGTCAAACCGTGGGGGATCAATGTGTCATTGATCTATCCCGGCGGGGTGGTGACCGAATTCACCGAGCACGCGGGCATCAAACGCAAAACCAATGCGCATACCCCAAAATTCATGCTGCTGACCGCTGAACAAGTTGGCAAAGCTGTGGTAAAAATAGCGCGCCAACCGCGCCGTATGTGGATCATCCCCTGGCAATGGAGATTGACCGTGTTCTTGAACCGCTTTCTCCCGGGCCTGGTGGATGCGACAACCATTAATAATTTCACCATCCCTGAACGTGCAGACGAGTTGAATACTTAATCGATGTCCTTGCAAGATATTGCTCAAATGCGTTTACTTTGAGCGTGTTTTAATTGCATCGACAACTTCTGCTTTGGAGGGCAGATCTTATGGGATTCCTATCCAGTCTTTTTGGGCCGTCCGTGCCCAGCATCACCGTCGCTGAATTGAGCGAGAAACTGAAGTTCGGTAAGCATCCGCTCGTGTTGGATGTTCGCCAGCCAGAGGAATTTCGTACCGGTCATATCAGCGGTGCGAAGTTGATTCCGCTTGGTGAGATATACAAGCATCTCAATGAACTTCCAAAGGGGCGCGAGATCATTTGCATTTGCGCTTCGGGCAGCCGCAGCATTTCCGCCGCAAAGACTTTGGCAAAAGAAGGCTTCAACGTGCTGAATGTACAAGGCGGCATGCTTGCCTGGCGGCAGGCAAAATTACCGGTGCAAAAATAAAAAAAGAGGCAGCCAAATGGCTGCCTCTTTTTATGCAGATTTGAGGTCCTTCAAGTTCAATTGATAACTTACGCGGCCATTGTATTCATTGGTCTCGTAAGTGAACAAAATATCCACTCGTGGAGGCATGGCTTTGTGCCAATCACCGAGCCGGAAACCGATCGCGTCGTGGGTGTAGCCCCGTTCATCTTCAAGCGATAATTTCAGGTGTTTGCCGTCTGCGCCGACCACGCGCGAATTTTTCACTCTGACATTTCGCGCCACAAAAGAGGCCTCGCGATTGCCATAACCGGTGGGCTCGAGATACTTCAAGGCCTTCTCGTACAACTCCGGGCGGACGTCTCCCAACGAAACCTCCGCGTCTGCTGTGACGGTAGGCCTGAGTTCAGTTTCAGACAGTTTTTCTGCGGCGATGGATTTCAAACGCGAAACCAGTTCGGACAGGTTCTCGTTTCGAACGGTGAATCCCGCTGCCGCCGCATGGCCGCCATGCCGAACAAGCAGATCTGCGCATTGGTCAAGCGCATCGGTGATGTGAAACTCAGGGATGGAACGGCAGGAACCGCGCGTCTCCTCCTCGCCTTTTGCAGCTACAATGGCAGGGCGATAATATTTTTCCGTAAGGCGCGAGGCGGCCAAACCCACCACGCCGGAGTTAAAATCCTCCTGAGCGGCGAAGAGTAGATAGGCATCCGGGTCATCAGTAAGGGCGATCTCTTCGGCGCGAGTTTGCATATCGCGGGTGATGCGCTGACGTTCGCGGTTCTGCATATCCAGTTGTTGAGCGAGTTCCCCGGCGCGGAAGACGTCTTTTGTAATCAGCAGTTCAAAAGAAGCCAGCGCTTCTTTCAAACGTCCCGCAGCATTCAGGCGCGGACCGAGCATGAAGCCGATATGACCTGCATTGAGTTTGGCCACGGCCACCTCAGATACGGCCGCCAGCGAGAACAATCCCTGTCGGGTGGTCTGCCTCATTTGCTTGAGACCTTTCTTAACCAGCACGCGGTTTTCACCAACCAGCGGGGCCAGGTCAGCGACGGTGCCAAGGGCAACCAGGTCAAGCAACGAGTTGAGGATCTGACCATTGACCACCGACAATTGCCCGTCTTCTGTGAGCAGTGCCTCTGCGATCTTGTATGCGATTCCCACTCCGGCCAGGTCCTTATCGG